>CAYYUU010000326.1:0-7635 GCA_964474955.1 uncultured Alcaligenaceae bacterium
GTAGCCATCTCTCGCATATTCGGTTCGGCCCTGCAAGGTACGTCGAAAGATCGGCCCGACCTCGCTCAACAACCAATCCCATTGACCGCTCGTTTGGATGTATTGCCCATCCGCGGCGGAGAATCTGTGGTCGAAAAACTCTTCGTACCATTAGGATATACAACATCTCTCACTCAACATCCCCTAGATGAGCAATTCCCCGAGTGGGGCGAAAGCAATTATTATTCGTTGACGATTTCCAAGACCACAACTCTATCGGAATTACTAACACATCTCTATGTCTTAGTTCCTGTTTTCGATCACCATAAACACTATTACTTCGGCCCCGATGAAGTATCCAAACTACTTGAGAAAGGAGCAGGTTGGCTTGCCGAACATCCGCAACGCGAAACGATTACCCGTCGCTATCTCGTTCGTCGTCCTTCTCTCGCTCGTCAAGCCTTGGCTCAACTGGTGATCGAAGAATCCCCCACGTTACTCGAAGACGATACGGACCAACCCGAAACTGCACCGGAATTAACTCTCAACGAACAACGACACGGGGCTGTCATTGCCGCCTTGCGAGCGAGCCAAGCGAAACGAGTTCTCGACCTCGGTTGCGGCGAAGGAAAGCTCCTTCGCGAACTGCTCAAGGAAAAGCAGTTGGAGAGAATCGTTGGTATGGATGTATCTGTGCGGGCATTGGAGATTGCCACACGTCAGCTCAAGTTAGATGACCTGCCGCCACGACAGAAAGATCGAATCTTCCTGATCCATGGTTCGTTAATGTATCGCGACAAACGACTCGAAGGCTTTGACGCGGCATTAGTCGTGGAAGTCATCGAACACCTTGACCCACCGAGGTTGTCTGCGTTGGAACGTGTCGTTTTCGAATTCGCCCGCCCCGTAGCGGTCATCGTGACGACGCCGAATCGCGAATACAACATCGTCTGGGAGTCATTACCAGCCGATAAGTTCCGACACACGGATCATCGTTTCGAATGGACTCGTGAGGAGTTTGCCGAGTGGTCTTTCGCGGTCTGCGAGCGATTTGGTTATTCCGTGAAGTTCACTGCTATCGGCCCGGAGCATCAAGAATTCGGCACACCAACACAAATGGGCGTATTTGAGAAAAGCGAATCATGATGTGGTGGAGTCAAAAGTAGTAGGCACACGGAGTGTGCCGTTCACTCCTTTGGTCACGGCACGCGGGGAATACGAAATTCATTGATGTCGGGTTTATTGGTGCGGTTGTAGGGTGTGACGAGGAGCTTGCGACGACGGCACACACTTGTCTTTGGGGTGTGCCTGCGCTCGCGCTACAAAAATTACTTTGGTTACGGCACACGGAGTGTGCCTACTACTTGAACCTCCATAGAGGTCCATTCCATTGAACATAACAATTCCCAATTTCAGTCTCGTGGTGCTCATCGGTCCCAGCGGGTGTGGTAAATCGACGTTCGCCAAGCGTCATTTCCTCCCGACCGAAATTATCTCGTCAGACTCTTGCCGCGGACTCGCTGCGGACGACGAGAACGACCAAACGATAACTCCTCACGCATTCGAGATTTTGCATTTCTTGATGGGCAAACGTCTCGAACTCGGACGGCTCACAGTGGTCGATGCCACAAATGTTCAGCCAGAATCGCGAAAACCACTCACAGAAATCGCACGCCGATATCATTGCCTTCCGGTCGCGATTGTTTTCAAGATTCCCGAGAAGATATGCCAAGAACGTAATCGCGAACGGTCGGATCGTGACTTTGGACCACACGTCATCCGTAACCAACTCTCGCAGATGAAGAAGTCGCTCTCCCGACTCAAGAAGGAAGGCTTCCGCCAAGTCGTCTATCTCGATTCGCCGGAAGAAGTCGACGCCGTCCAGATCAATCGAGTCCCGTTGTGGAACGACAAACGCACAGAACATGGCCCATTCGACTTCATCGGCGACGTCCACGGTTGTTGCGACGAACTCGAAACCCTGCTTCAAGAACTCGGCTATCAGGCTGTCCAAGACCAGTCGAAAGATCCACTCTGGGGCATCTTGAATTACGCGCATCCCGAAGGCCGAAAGGCCGTCTTCGTCGGCGACCTGGTCGACCGAGGGCCACGAATTCTCGACACACTGTGTCTTGTTCGGAATATGGTGGTCGGTGGTTCGGCGCTGTGCGTCCCTGGAAATCATGACGTGAAGCTGCTCCGGAAACTCTGGGGGAAGAACGTCAAACTCACCCACGGCCTAGCCGAAACGGTCGCCGAGATCAATGCCTTGCCGAACGACATCCGTGAACCATTTTGCAAAGAGGCCGCGACTTTCCTCGACGGTTTGGTGAGTCATTATGTGCTCGATGACGGAAAGGTCGTCGTCGCTCATGCCGGACTTAAACAAGACATGCAGGGCCGAGCGTCGGGTCGTGTGCGCGAGTTCGCCCTCTACGGAGAAACGACCGGAGAGACCGACGAATTCGGTTTGCCCGTCCGCCACAACTGGGCCGCCGAGTATCGCGGCAACGCGATGGTCGTTTACGGACACACGCCCGTACCCGAACCTGAGTGGCTCAACCGTACGATCAACATCGACACGGGTTGTGTCTTCGGCGGTCGATTGACGGCCCTTCGGTATCCCGAGCAAGAACTCGTTTCGGTCGAGGCCCAGCAAGTTTATTGCGAACCAATCAAACCATTTTTGCCGGCAGACGATCACGGTGACCTCACTGGCCAACAACTTCACGACGACTTACTCGACGCCGAAGACGTCTTGGGCAAGCAGTTCGTCTCGACACGTCTGCGATCAACCGTAACGATTCGCGAAGGCAACGCAACCGCCGCTCTGGAAGTCATGAGCCGATTCGCCGCCGACCCGAAGTGGCTCATCTATCTGCCGCCAACGATGTCTCCGTCCGAAACGAGCCAGCGCGAAGGATTCCTGGAACACCCGGCAGAAGCCTTCTCGCACTATCGCGGCCAGGGAGTTCCGAAGGTCGTTTGTCAACAGAAACACATGGGCTCGCGTGCCGTGGTCATCGTGTGTCGCGATGCCGAAGCCGCACGTTGTCGGTTCGGAGTTCGTGACCAATCGGGCATCATCTACACTCGCACGGGCCGGCGTTTCTTTTCGGACGTCGAGTTGGAAACCGCACTTCTGGAGCGACTCCGAAATGCGTTGACGGCTGCAGATGTTTGGTCGCAATTCGAGACGGAATGGGTGTGCTTGGACTGTGAACTCATGCCGTGGTCGGCCAAAGCTCAAGAACTCTTGCGGACGCAATACGCAGCCGTCGGAGCAGCCGGGCGAGTCTCGACGAATGCCGCGGTTTCGATGTTGGAACGAGCCGCGGCTCGACTCGACGGCGAAGAACGCACTTCGATTTCCAATTTACTTGCTCGCGTCTCGCAACGAAAGGAGAGCATCGAACGATTTGTGACAGCGTATCGTCAATATTGTTGGCCTGTGGAGTCAATTGCAGATCTCAAACTCGCTCCGTTCCATTTCCTTGCGACCGAAGGAAAACTCTATACCGACAAGGACCACGTTTGGCACATGGAGACGGTTGCCGACGTTTGCCGCCACGACGCCGAAATCCTATTGACGACCGAATACAAGATCGTCGATTTACTCGATCCGGAAAGCCAACAAACGGGAATCGACTGGTGGACGCATCTCACCTCACAAGGCGGCGAAGGAATGGTCGTGAAGCCGCTTGAGTTTATCGTTCGCGGAAAGAAAGGGCTCGTCCAACCTGCGGTGAAGTGTCGCGGCCAAGAGTATCTCCGGATCATCTACGGTCCGGACTACACATTCTCACAAAATCTAGAACGATTACGAAAACGTGGCCTTTCGACGAAACGTTCGTTAGCTTTGCGAGAGTTTGCTCTCGGCATCGAAGGGCTGGAACGTTTTCTGCGGAAGGAACCTTTGCGACGAGTTCACGAATGTGTCTTTGGCGTGCTGGCTCTGGAAAGTGAGCCGGTCGATCCGAGGTTGTAGGTCTCCACGATCATTTGCCTTTATCACCCTTGCGCGTCAGATGACGATATCGTTCCCTCGAAATTCGCATCACCCGGCACATTTCGAAGAGTCTACGTTGAAGCTCCGCCGTCAGCGGGAAGTCGAATTCGTCGAAGTTCTCAAGCAGAACCTCGATCCCCAACGTTGCCTCGTTGTAATCGATGTAGTGTCGGACTTCTTCGGTCGTCAATTCCATTTGCTCTCGTTGCGGGTAATGTGCCAACCGGGCCAAACGTTCTTCGGCCAACCCAACGATCGCGTCCAATCGTGCCAACATTTCCCGCTCGTTCATTGTTCTTTCCGCATCCGGCAAGCAGCAACATCTCTGGCAACATTCGCGTTTCGAAGCTACAACAATACAACGGATCGATACTCGGAATATCAGACGCTTCGGAACGCGTCTCGGTTCAGAACGCATCATCTCCTTTTCGGATTTCACTGATATATGTCAAGGATGCTCTCGAAACTTCTCTTCCTTCAGCCGGGCGAATTAAATCGGTTAACCCCATTCTTCGCCATGTACATGGTGTTGTCGTCGGGTTTCGCGCTGGCCGACGTAATGTCCCAATCGCTCGTTGTCCAGAGAGTTGGCGTTCAAGCGCTGCCGAGTTACTATGCCGCCATCGCCATCGGCAACCTGCTCGTCGTCAGCCTTTACATCATCTATGCCCACAGGATGAGCGGCGTGTTCGTGTTCCAGTCGATTCTTGTCGGGTGTATGGTAGCGTATCTGTTTGCGTACCTGGGTTTGCGATACCTGGGTCGGTACGACAGTTTCTACGGGACCTTGTTCGTCAGTCGCGACATTGCCTTCACGCTCGTGTTGATGCATTTCGGGACATACCTACAGGACTACTTCACTCGCGACGAGTTGACACGGGTGTTGACCATCGTGTACGCCGGTGGCCGCGTCGGGAGCATTCTCGGTGGGATCATGGTGTCCTGGTTGACGGACATCATAGGGTTGCGAAATCTCGCCCTCGTGTTCGTCGGGCTCATGGTCGGCTGTTTCTGGATTCTGATGCTCATCCACTGGTTCTCCCAACACGCCGAGTCAGCCGACGACAACATGAGCGACACCGGAGCGATTCCGAAAGATATACTCGAAAAGATGCGTGCCGAAAGACAACGAGCGCTCGAAGCGATGGCCGCAGCTCAAGCAACCCAGCAACCGCAACGAACGCCCTCGGGTCGATTCATCTTCGTTCCGCAACAACCCGAGCCGAGTCTCGTGCCAACGACGCCCGACCTTGAGAAGCAGGCCCAAAGTTCGGTTGGTGGGTTCCTGAACTTTGTTTGGAAGTCACCGTTGTTGTATTGGATCACCATCACGGCGATTCTGTTCATGGTCTGTAAGTGGCTCTTGAACTTCCAATACAATACGTTCTTCGAAACATATTTTGACACGCGCGGAGCTGAGAACGGCGGAAAAGACGCGGCGTCGATGGCCAACTTCCTGGGCTATTACACCCAAGTCGCGTCGGCGTTATCCCTGATCATCCAGCTGTTCGTCGTCAACCGGTTGATCGCCTGGGTTGGCGTTCGTGGCGTTTTCTTTGTCTACGGTTTGCTTGTCGCCGTGAGCATCGGTCTCAACGTCGTGACCGCCAGCCTCGGCAGCATGACGGTGGTCATCGCGGTGTTCGCGCGGTTGGTCGAAAACGAATTGCGTCTCGGACTTCGAAACCCTGCCATGCAGATCATCACGAACAGATTCTCGAAGGCATCGCGCTTACGCGTCCGGGCATGGAGCATGGGCGTCTTGACGCCGGTTGGGACGCTGGCCGCTTCCGGCGTGCTTTTCGGACTTGCTGCCTTGAATTCGGTGTTTTGGGGAGGTGTCATCGCTGCCGGGTTGGGTCTGCTCTATCTCCTGACGACAATTGCCCTGTGCCGAACATTCCGAGACAAAAAGAAACCGAAACAGGGACCAGGGAACAGGGAACAGGGAACAGGAACACGAGAGACAAGCACCAAGAGCCAAGAGCAGCGGTGATTCTTTCGCTTCAAAGCCTGGAATGAAAAAATTCCTCAACGTCCGTCGAACAGGCATGGGCCTGTTCGGAAGTTGCCGCAACAGGCAAGATACCCCTGCGTTGCAGTCTGGTCGCATTCGCCCCATCCTCGGACAACCTGACCGATCGACCAGTCCTTGAGTCTCTGACGAATTCCACGGAGGTCACTTCGAGCCATTACCCCAATGGCTCGGCCCCTCGTCTGGTCGGTCGGACCGGGTCGTTGAGGCGGACGGCATGCTGAGCACCGAATCAGTTCGGTGCCCGAGCCTGACGTGGCAACAACGACATCGTCCTCACTCGAACGAGGATGTGATACCCGTCTGCGCGGAGACCAACCAAACCCCATTACGTTTTCGGAGTAGTAGGCACACTCCGAACGCGAAATTTATAAGTGTCAGTTGTCGTAGGTACACGCGGCCCGCGTGTACCTACGACGAAAACAGAAAATCGGACAGTCATTTCTTTCGCGTTTGGTGTGTGCCTACTACTTTTTCTTCACCTCGACGACTTCAGCGGAGCCGCCTGCCAGACAAATGCTCTCAAGCCGCAATTGCTGCACGGATTTCGTCGACGAAAGGACCGGTTCAATTTCCAGAGTGTGCGTCTTGCTTGGATCGAGGCCGGTCGCGACTTCTTGCACAAGATGCGTGTTGCCACCCAGGAGCGAAGCCAACAAAGCAGCATTGAAATCTTGCAACTTCCCGTCTTTGCCCTTCAGGCCAAGCCGTTTGCCGTCGAGATACATGCGATACTTCCCCGAGTTGAGGGTCGATTCGCCGAACAAGATCACAGTCTTGGCGCGGAAAGATATCTTCAGGCGATCGACCTGCTGGGCGACGAATTTCTTTTTCTCATTGGATTTGGCCACCATCTTTCCGTTCTCGGCGACCACGACTCCGTCTAACCACCGCGACATCAACATGTCAAAGTGAGCCGAGCTTCGGCGGGCTCGATCCTTGCGCCAACCTTTCGGCAGCTTGGCGAGTTCATCGAGACGATGGCGATGGCATTTCAAATACGTATCGGGGTGAACCATGTTCTTGGGAGAGCGGCAAACGGTCTTGGCCGCAATGGCCTTTTTCAACGCTCGCTCGACGACGTCGGCGAAGACCTTGTAGCCCGCGTCACCCGGGTGAACGCGGTCGATCGGCCAAAATTTGGCCGCGAGAGTTTTGTCCTTCTTGAGCATGTCATGCAGGGAAACGACTGCGTCGGCAACGGCGGTGTTGTAGGCCGTCCCGAGGGCAATGTGTGCTGTACGGCCCACCAGGGTTTTCAGCTCGCTGTCGGTTACGTGCCATTGAAATGGCAAGATGGCCTGGAGCACGGGTGCCTTGCCTTCCTCAATGATTCGACGGATGACCGCTTCGTAGGCGGCGAGGGTTTCGGGTCGTTTCGATTTCATGTTATCGTTCGCCGTGAATTCGACGATGACCAAGTCGGGCTTGCGACACAAAACGTCGCGATCCAACCGGAAGACGGCAAGTTGGGAATTCGTTCCGCCGATCGACGCATCCCAAAACTTGAATCTCGCTTTCGGATAAGCCTTCTTGAGCCTCGCGGAGAGCAATGCACGATACGAGGTGAGCTGAGGGTCGGAAGCGTTCGCCCCCCATGTCAACGAGCCGC
>CAYYUU010000327.1:0-7632 GCA_964474955.1 uncultured Alcaligenaceae bacterium
CCAAGTCCTTGCTTCTTGGCCGCCTCTAGAACACGGATCATCCCTTCATCGATGTCCCGCATCGTTTTTTCTTCCAGCCGTGCGCGGTTCATGAGAGTCCGGAACACATTGAATTGCTGGATGAGCCGATCTCGCTCCGCCACGACACTGTTCCGTCGGTCGCGGTTGGCCTTTTCGATCGCAGCGATTTCTTCTTGTTGGCTCTCGCGTTCTCTGAGAACCCGATTTTCTTCGACGATCGAGCGAAGCTCCGAACGAAGCCGGGTCGCGAGTTGTTCGCGGACGTCTTTCGGCAGGTCGTTACGGGCTTCCGTGTCGACCAACGACTTGCGAACCAATTCGTGGGCCAGCGTTCTGTTCTGTCGCCGCAGCTTCCGCGATTTTCGCAGAATGTCTTCGACAGCTTCCTTAGCTTCCTGAACGCGGACGGCCTCCAGTGCGATTTGTTTCTTCAGGAGGTCTTCTTCCGCAGCCCCAGGCGCGGCCACTTTGTTTTTCTTGTTCGGGTCAACTGGATTGGGCTTCTTCACACCCATTTGGGCCAGTTCCAACATTCGCCCCTTGCGGATTCGGAGTTTCCCGTTGACGCGGTCCAGCCGAACCCCTTCGGCCTTGGCGGCCTCTTTGAGCTTGGCCTTGAGTTGGTCTCGTGTCAATTCGCCCTTCCGTAGCTTGTTGACGACTTTGAGTCCGGCTTCGGCTTCGGTGTCGTGTGGCGCGAGCTTCAGCGTTCGGGTGAAGAACTTGGCCGCAAGGTCCAGTTTGTCTTGATGCAAGCAGAACTCGGCGCTGGCGATCAGATTTTCTCGTTCGAGCCGATTCCGTTCATACGCAAGGATCAATGCACGGTCGGCCTGGATGAGCGCGGGCACGTCGGGTGCTCGCTCCCACTGCGTCAACATGCTGGCAAGGAAGAAATTGTCGACTTCCGCCTTGGGAAGTTCAACCGATTCCTTGTACTGCACCAAATTCAATTCGTCGCCTGCGTACACACCTTGGATCGCGTAGTCCAGTTTGTTCAGGCCCTTGTACTTTCCGATGATCAGAGCCCGCGAGTCCGTTCGAAGTGGGGGCAAGACCGTCGGGAGGTGTTTTACGACCTCGTCATTGAGTTTGATGCTCTGGGGGTAGAACACCGGAACCGAGAGGGTCTTCTCCAGCCGGGTTACGGCGTCGGAAACTTTCTCGCCGAAGACGCTGACACGGAAGACCTTTCCGCCTGTCCCGGTTGCGAAACCGTGCAGGTTGGCCGAGCCGAATCGGGCTCCCAGCGGGATCGAGTAGAAGTTGATTTTTCGATCTCGCATCTTCTGCACCAACGCCTGCCGCACCTTCCCGGTCACCTTCTTGTGCAGACTCATCCCGTTGCCGAGATAGAGGACAACTCGTTGTCGGCCAGCGCGGTCGAAGCTATCGACGACTTGTTGGATTCCGTATGCGAGGTCGACGTTCCCAGCGGGGTACTGTACTTTCTTGAGATTGTGGATGGCGTCCTTCAGGGCCTTCTCGTCTTTCTTGCCCGGGACGAACGTCTTCGTCAAATTCTTGGTGAACTGCTTGTCGGGCGTGCCAAGGGTCCAGATGGCGAGGCGGTCTTGCGGCGTCGCATTCTTGACAATGCCTTCCACGAGTTGTGTGGATGCATTCCAGGACGCTCCGGCTTGACCCGCCGAGGTGGAAACAAGGATTACAATGTCTCGGGGTCGACGGGTAGTTTTTGCGGGCTTCTTCGCACGAATTTGTAAGGCAAAGAGGGATTCGTTCTTCTCGTTTTGGTAGGTGAAAATGTCTCTGGCTTCGAACTTGGACTTGGCGATCTTCTCTTCGAGCGTCGGAGCTTTTGGCTTCGACTTCCCGACTTTCCCTTTTTTGGGCAAGAAGTTAGTCCGAGGATTCGAACCATCGCCCATTAAGTATGAAGATCCAAGAAAGGCCGTCAAAGCCAGACCGGCCAAGACGACCAAAAACCGACGGAACTTGGTCATAGTTTGCTGACCCCCTAGAGATGGTATCGACTTGTTCGTCCTGCCGTGCCTCTGCCTCGCGCATTCTTGCGAACGCAGCGCACCTCGCTGTGGCTGGATCGACAAGACAAATCTGAGAACCCCTGCCTCGGATTGCCCAGTTTGCTTTCATGTAAAAGATTTTACGTCAAGAACGACCTTTCCCGCTAGTAGATTTTCTTCAAAATCGCTAAGCCTCCCGGAACCAACGCGGGCTTTTCACTGGCAGACGCAATGATTGGCCAGACCTGCATAAGTGGCACATTTGGCTTGCCACACCGACTCGTTTCCTTTTGTGACTGCGGCACAACTGGAGATTCGGTTTTTTGTGAATTTTTGGCTGGAATTGGGGCGGAAGCATTGCGGTTCTCAAGGTGCTTGTCCTGTTGCTCGTTGGGCGGAACTCTTCCGGATTGTCAAAATCATGAAGGTCCCGAACGCTCCTTAACTTGCGATTTAGGCTTGTAGATAATGCGAACGCAAAAAACTCCTTCGCTTGCGCCATCGGTTTGCGAAAATTTCGGAGCCGCCTCAAACCACTCCTTCACTTACGATCCCATCGCAGAAATAGAAATCGACTTCAGAAATCCAATTCAACCTCCGGAGTATCCTTGCCCCTGCCTTCGGAAGCGGCATAATGAAAACGGAGTGCAAGATCGATTTTGCTTATAAAGTGCTCGACCCGCATCGCCGTGGTGAATCGACCATAGGTTCCACGTCCCTCGCCTGCCCGATGGGAAACCGCGGACCGGTGCAAACCAACACCAGATTGATATGCCACAGGAAGTTGTTTTATCCTTGGAATCGTCCGATGCGACGCGAGAACTGTTGACCGGTTGGCGCGTCCGTGACTGGAAACTCGGACAACGGAACCTCCAACACATAGCCGAAACGATCGGCGGTGATTCACTCAACGAGTTGGCGGTGCCGCTTGGTCGGTTGTTGCCTCGTTGTCCCGATCCCGACATGGGGTTGAACAACCTGGAGCGTTTTCTCGCCCAGCCGGAGGGTCACGCTCGCCTGACGTCGTTGCTCGAATCGCGAGCCAAGCCTTTGGAAACGCTCTTGTTGCTGCTGAGCACGAGCCAGTTCTTCAGCGATTTGCTCGTGCGCAATCCGTCGTTGGTCGAGATCATCCGAATTCCGCTGCGAAACACACCCAGCAAGGCCGATTTACTACGAGAACTGCACGCGAGTGTCAAAACGGCCTTCGAAGATTCCGGGGTATTGAAGGCGTTTCGCGAGTTTCGATATCGCCAACTCCTCCGCGTCGGGACGAACGACATCGTTCGGGATCGGCCACTCGAAGAAATCACTCAGGATATTTCTCGCATCGCCGAGACTTCCCTCGAGGGGGCGTTGCAGTGGGCCCTGCAGCAAGTCGCAAATCGTCTCGGAGAGCCTCGCACGAGTTCTGGTCGTCCTGCCCAGTGCGTCATCTTCGGGTTTGGAAAACTCGGCGGCAAGGAACTCAATTACAGCAGCGACGTCGACATCATGCTCGTGTACGACGAGGAAGGTTCGACCCATGGGAAACGTAATCCGGTCAGTAACGATCAGTTCTTCGCTCGCGTGCTCTCCGAAGTCGTGCGGCTGTTGAGCCTTCACACGGAACACGGGCAGGCTTACCGCGTGGATTTACGTCTTCGGCCCGAAGGGCATCGAGGCCCTCTCGTTCGCTCGCTCGTGAGTACCCTTTCGTATTACGACACGCTGGGCCGGACGTGGGAGCGACAGGCGTTGATCAAGGTCCGGCCCGTCGCCGGGGACCTCAAGTTCGGAGAGGAGTGCCTGACGTTGATCGAGCCTTTCGTGTACCGCAAGTACTTGAGCTTCGCGGAAATCAACGAAATCAAGGCACTGAAACGACGGATCGAAACGCGGACTCGACTCGAAGGGACTACTTTAAGCGAAGTGAAGACGGGACTCGGCGGAATTCGCGATGTCGAATTCACGATCCAGTTCTTGCAATTATTGAACGGCGGTGACCTTGCGGCCGTTCGCCAAACGAATACGCTCAGGGCCCTGCGTGACCTCGACGAAACCGGCTGTCTGACTCATCAGGAGTGGCAAATCCTCGATAGCACCTATCGCTTTCTGCGGAAGATCGAGCACCGGCTCCAGCTGATGTATGACCTTCAGACGCACCGCATGCCCGACGACGAAACGGAACTCCGTCGGCTGGCTTTAAGTGTTGGATACCAAATCAGTCAAGAGTCCAAAGACGAGAGCGAGGAGACGAGTCCGAACGTTCCGTCTTCGGATTTGGCGTGGGAGACATCGAGCGATCCTGTCGTCGCGGCGTTCCTCAAGGAGTATCGCGAGAAGACGACTCTCAACCGCAAGATCCTTGATCACCTTATGCACGAGGCATTTTTGTCCGACGAGAAGGAAGCCGAACCGGAAACGGATTTGATTCTCGACCCCGAGCCCAGCCCGCAGATGATCGAAAGCGTCTTGGGCAAGTATCCCTTCAAAGACATCTCGCGGGCCTACAACATCTTGACGGAGTTGGCGATTGAATCGGTGCCATTCCTCTCGACTCGTCGCTGTCGGCACTTTCTCGCGAGTATTGCACCCGGCCTCCTTCGTGCGATTGCCCAGACGCCCGATCCGGACATGGCGTTGGTGAACCTGGAGAAGGTCACGGCGTCGTTGGGGGGCAAAGCGGCCCTTTGGGAGTTGTTCAGCTTCAGCGAACCGGCCTTGCATCTCTATGTGGACGTGTGCGCCTGGAGCGAATTCCTGAGCGAGATCTTAATCAACAACCCGGGAATGATCGACGAGTTGCTCGACAGCCTCATCCTTAATCAGCGGCGAGCACTGCACGAGTTCCAGGCCGAACTTCGCGACCTGTGTCGACACGCAGAAGATCCGGACTTGATCCTGCACAGTTTCCGCGACAAAGAGTTACTGCGAATAGGCGTGCGTGACATTTTGGGCAAGGAATCCTTCGACCACACGTCCAAAGAATTGAGCGACCTGGCCCAAACGATCCTGGGGCAAGTGACCGAGTTGATCGAACGTGCTTTGACCAAACGGCACGGCATGCCTACGAAAAGCAACGGGCAGAAGGACGAAGGCCGAAACGGCCCCCGTCCACCGAAGCAAGGAGGAGAGCACGACGCGGGGTTCCTCAGGCCGCCTGCCGCGTACGGCCCGCAGAATCGATGTCGTTTCGTGTTGCTCGGGCTCGGGAAGCTGGGCGGGCACGAGATGAGCTACCACAGCGATCTCGATTTGATCTTGGTCTACGAGGGCGACGGCGAAACGCGGCCACCGCCTGGCGCGGGCCGATTCCACGGACTGAAGCTATTCAGCGTCGTGGAATTTTTCACCGAGATCGCTCGCAACATTATCAAGGCCCTGGGATACGTCGGCCCTCGTGGTCGGCTCTACCAGGTCGATTTCCGACTCCGCCCGACGGGCAAATCCGGAAATCTGGCGATTTCGCTAGAAGAGTTCACCCGATATTACAATTCTGCGGACGCCCAACTTTGGGAACGCCAGGCCCTCACTCGGGCCAGAGTCGTTCATGGAGATACCGAGTTCGGACGTGACGTAATGAAGGTCGTCGAGGCAGCGACCTATGGACCGACTTGGGTGCCATCGATGGCGGCAGACATAGGAAGAATGCGCGAGCGCATCCAGGAAAGCAGTCAGGCCCGCGACCTGAAACGAGGGTTTGGAGGACTCATCGACATCGAGTTCTTGGTCCAACTCTACCGCCTGAAGCTCGGCAAAGACAACTCCGCGTTACGAGAAACCAACACACGAAATGCCCTCAATGTCTTGCGAAAGCAGAACATCCTCACTGAGGAGGAAGTCTCGGTGTTGATCGAGTCTTACGAATTCCTTCGGTTGGTCGAGAGCCGGTTGCGCATCGTCCACAATCGATCTCTCGACGAACTCCCTTCTGCCGACGAAGAATTGGAAAAACTTGCCCGGATGCTCGGCTTCGAAGCCAAACCCGGAGAACTCGCAAGGCCGCAGTTCGAAGCCGAACTCGACCGACAGTTAGTCCGGACGCGAGAGCTGTTTCAAGCCATCATCGAGCGGGAAAATCGGAGCGGCTCCGCAACGGGGTGATATTCGTTTGTAGCCGCGAAGCGGCTACAAACAAACACGACAGCTCTACATTTCACGGCCCCACGACCGTGGCTACAATCTCACGACATTTCGGAGCTACCAAACAAATTCAAAAAAGGACCTCCACACCTCTCCAACTTACGGCTGGTCGGGCGGTTTGACTCCCTGCTGGTCAGCCTTCACAGCATCCTTTGGCGGTTGGATCGTGGGGGCCGGATCACCACCAACGAGAATCTCGTCTGTCGCCCCGTGTTTCGTCAACTCTTCGGCTTCGTACCCACCTTTCGCACGGAAGTACAAGATGAGCAACAAATATCCAACAAGCATGATCGTTGGCAGGATGGCGACTTTCATCAAAGTCGCTTTCTTGACGTTCTCTTGAATCTTCTGAATTTCCTCCTTCTGATCCGGCGAGAGCGCCGCGACTTCTTCCTGGTCGAGGGCCTGATATCGCCCCAACAAGCTGATTTGCTCTTTCGAGACGACTTTCTCGTAAACCTGTGGGTGTTGTTCCTTCAACCGATCGTTGATTTCGGTGTCTTGCAAATACCCAAGGATGGGGCTGCCGAGGACGCCGACCGCGAGCATCCCGACTCCCCCGATGGCATTCAACGTTAGGGCTCCGCCTTTCGGAAACTGCTCCGACACGACCCCGAGCATTGTCGGCCAGAAGAACGTCTTGCCGACGCCGTAAACCGTCGCGGCGATAAGGATCACCACGCCCGTCGACCACGACAAACCCAGAAGACCAACGGCCGCAATCGCAGAACTCGCCGCAAGCAACCCGAGCGGAGAAATGCGGTGGACGATCGGACCAGCAAAGAATCGCAGCACCATCATGATGGCCGACGTGTAGACCAGCACCCATCCCGACGCCAAACCGAATTCTTTCATCTCCGGCTTCATCAAATCCGTGATCCAGCTATCCGTCCCGAGTTCCGTCGTTGCTAGCGGGATCATCAACAGCAACAACACGAAGAACATCACGCGACCCAACGACTGCGTGTAGATCGTGAACGCCAACAAAAGCAAACCACCAATGATCAACGTGGAGTAGGTTGCTACTGGATTCCAACCCATCAGTGTGATCGCTTGCAGACAGATCATGGCGAGGACGACCAGCGCACCAAGGAACCCGGCTTCTTGGAGCGTCGCTTTGTGAGAGACGCCCGCCTCGACGCGCTCACTCACCGGCCACGCACAAGTGAGCATGAGTCCGCCGTAGACGACCGTCGGCAACAAGATCAGCGCCACCTTGTATTCCCAATCGAGAGTCCCCATGCTAATGACGATAATGCCGCCCAGGACAAGACCTCCCGGCCACCCGGCGTGAAGGATGTTGAGCCACTTTGTTTTCTCCTTCGAAAACATGGTGGCCACGACCGGATTGATCACGGCCTCGACCGTTCCGTTGCCCAGAGCCACGATCAAATTCCCGATGTAGAGCAACCAGTACCCCCACTGGCTATATTGCTTGATGAGGTCCGCCGAAGCATCTTCGGGAATCGTGTAGCGCGTGGCCGCGATAGTAATGGCGGCT
>CAYYUU010000328.1:0-7591 GCA_964474955.1 uncultured Alcaligenaceae bacterium
CCGCAATGGGTGGTCGCATTTCCTTCGCAGACCCCCGAATCAAGGCAGCGATTGCCTTTAGCCCGAGTTCGCCGCGGCGTGGTGAGCCCAAGGATGCATTCCGTCGGGTGAAGATCCCATGGCTGTTGATGACCGGGACGAAGGACCTCGCGGTCATTGGCGGTGCCGATGTGAAGTCTCGTCTGGCGGTCTTTCCCGCGTTGCCTGCGGGGAGTAAATACGAATTGGTTTTACAAAACGCGGAACACTCTGCCTTCAGCGAACGACGTTTGCCAGGTGACAAGGAGAAACGAAATCCCAACCACCACCGTGCGATCCTCGCGCTGTCGACTGCGTTCTGGGACGCCTACCTGCGCGAAGAGCAAGCAGCCCGGAGTTGGCTCGACGGAAAAGGGCCGAGAACCATTCTGCAAGCGAAAGATCGTTGGCAAAAAAAGTAATGATTGTTGACTCTAGAATATGGTTCTGCCCAAGGCGAATATGACGGGAAAGATCGATGCGAAATCACGCTCTGGGCCGATGTCCAATCGGCCGATGTCCAGGCTGAGCGCCGAGTTGGAGGACCTCATTCTGTCCACCGGTCATCCGCGACCTCTGCTGCCGAATGACCAAGTTTACTGGGCTGCACTGGTGTAACAGAGTCGTTATTCGACGGCTAACCATCTCGGTTATTCTGCCTGCATCTGTGCATCCTGCGAACTGGCACAAGGAATCCACGTTAGCTGTAAATAAGTCAAGCCAACTCGTTACCCCGTTGACTTCCATACTGTCGAGAGAGTGAGCGGAAACATCTCTATTCACGGTCCCAGAGGGTATCCAGGGTCCCAATATCAAAGAGGGCGTTGTGATCTCGGAAAGCGGTGAAAGTTGCGGATTCGCCTACGGGGGCCGGATTTCTGTGGTGCTCTCGGCGAGACTCAACGTGGCCGTCCAGAAAGACAACATTGGCGCTCAAACCCTGATGACGGAAATGTACGCTCGGATACTTGGCGGAGGGTGGCTCCACCAACACCAGCTCCGTTAGCGTCGGCGTGTGATCCATCGGGTCAGTGGTAGTTCCGACAGCATTTGTAAATGCTATGGTCTGACTCGTGTTCCGTACGCTCCTCAGTCGTATCTTGGTCCAAATTGGCTCCCAGTCCGGTAGAATAAATTGCGTCGGAGACAAGTAACGGTAGTTGTAGCCGTATCCACCACTCATCCCACGATACCGCCAATCAATGTCCCAACCCAAGAGGGCAGGATCTTGCAACGGCAATTGTCGTTCAAGATACGGGGACAAGTGACCACGTGTGGTATCCACGACCGGTTTGATGTCGCTCGACTTCCGAAACCACCACTGACCTTTCCCCAGAGTAGCTTCACCAAACCACCATCGATCGCGACCTAACTCGCGGGTCAACGCCGGGGGCAAGATCCCGCTATTGGCATCAACATACATCTGCACGGCAAGACCCAGTTGTTTGAGATTGTTCTTGTCTTCCACCCGCATGGCAGCCATACGGACCCGAAAGACTGCCGGAAGCAGCAACCCGGCCAGCACTGCAATGATGCCAAGGACAACGATCAACTCGAGTGTCGTGCACCCTCGACACGACAGCGACTTGGCCTGAGGAGATGTTGGGCAGACTGTCATCGAGTAGTCCCCTGTTAGAAAACGGGTGAAGAAGTCCTAGACCAAATCGACCTCGTTGTGTGGGGTCGATCTGGTCTCTCCACACTTCAGTTGATTCGTGGTGTTGCGCGAAGAAGTACACTAACCACTTCGCGCCACCTTTGGATGTCCGGGTTCTGTCTCAGGACTTTCGTGTGATAGTCTTTCAACGGCCCGAACACTGCCCTCGCCTCTTCCATGTGTCCCGCCTTGACCAAAGCCACGGCCAACAAATACCGGTTCAGAGGAATCTCGTGGGACGATCGTTGACGAGCGTGGCGAAAAGCATCGCGTGCTTTGTCATAGTCTCCGAGTCGTAAACAGACGAGGCCCAAAGTCGTCTGAGGCTCCCACGCATTGGGTTCCATTCGGATGGTCTCTGCGGCGAGTTGTCGTCCCCTCTGGAGGTCCGGATTTGTTATTTTCGGAGAGGTCGCCAACAAGCGGGCCATGGTGGCGTGTATTTTCCACGAGTGGGGCGCGATCTTCCGGCCCTGCTCGGCTGCTTTTTTCGCTTCCGTGAAACGGTTGGTCCCGCCGAGGCATCGGACCCAGTAAGAGTTCACTTCGGCGGCATGCTCCCGATATCCTGATCGTTCCGGTTCCGCCGATATTGCTACAAGTTGGACGTATTGATCAAAGCTCTGGCGATAAAGAGAGATTGCATCGTCGAATCGGCCTTGTCTTTGTCGAATCATCCCAAGTTGGGCCAACGCACAAGCAATGTTGCTTTGGTATGGTCTGCTCTTCTTGTTGTCTCTGAGAAGTCGTTCGAGATACGCTTCGGCTTTCTTCTCAAAGGAATTCTGGAGCGTTTCAAACTGCGGGTCGTAAATATGATTCTCCCCGAGGATTTTCAGAAACGTTGACTGGACAATGGCATGAGCTTCCAGCTCACGGCGTTGGGCTAATTGATTGGCTTTCCTCTCGCCATCGAGAGCATTTCGTGTGACAACCCATCCGACAATGCAGACCACCGCAGAGAGAACTGCAACGAACGTCAAGACGAGGAGCGTACTCTGACGACGATGAGACCAACGGCGAAATTGTTGCCAGAGACTAATCGGTGCAGCGAGGATTGGTTCGCCGGCCCGGAATCTTCGGAAGTCTTCACTCATCTCCAGAGCCGTTTGGTAGCGGTCTTGCGGGTTTTTCTCGGTAGCTTTGTTGATGATTGTCACCAGATCCCTGGGAATGCGAGGGTCTCGGCGGAGACTGGGAGGTTGATCCGTTTCGATTTGCCTGAGTACCTCCCCACGCTCCCCGGAAAACGCCGGCTCCAAACGAAGCAGTTCGTAGAGGGTCACTCCGAGGGAGTAGATGTCTGTGCGTTGGTCAACCACTCCACGCTTGCCGAGGGCTTGTTCGGGACTCATGTAGCGAAGGGTGCCAACGATGTCTCCCGTGACAGTCAGCCCCTCTTGCCCGGCGGACTGAGCCAAACCGAAGTCGGTGACCCACACCCAGCCACTGGTATCAAGCATGAGATTCCCGGGTTTGATATCTCTGTGGACAATCTGCTGTTGGTGCGCGTGGTCCAAGGCTTCGGCGACTTGTTGGCCGATGCGGGCGACAAACTGAAAATACTCGCGCGTGTGCTTCGCCGGGATCGTCGTTTGCCAACGTTCGATTTGGGAGTCGGATGGTTCGGCCTCAGGGAATCTTGCTTGGTCGGAATCATTCATTCGGGGCGTAACATCGAAGTAAGCGGTGACGCGATCTTGCCGTAACCCTGCGATCATATCGGCCAAAGAACAACCGTCGATAAATTGCATGGCGAAATAGTGGGCGCCTTGGTCGATGCCGATAGCGTACACCGAAACGATGTGAGGATGGCGAAGACGGGCCGCCGCTTGCGCCTCCAGTTGGAAGCGTTGCCTTTGTCGTTTATCCAAAGCGGCATGGCCGGGTAGGAGCTTTACGGCGACACGCCGGTTCAAGCTCACTTGCTCGGCTTCGTAAACAACTCCCATACCTCCCCGACCCACTTCGCGGATGAGTCGAAAATCGTCGAGCCGATGATTTTCGAACCCCAAAGCCTCCCCTGCCATCACTCCGTTTCGGCTTGAGAGGTAGATCGAAGAAGAGGCCTTGCGTCCGAGATCGATCAAATGCTCCACGGTTGGGAGCATCTCTTCGAGGTCCGCCAATTCCTCTCCGAGCTCGCTTGCCAGTGAGCCAATGTCGAGGGAATCACCTTGTTCCATTCGTTCGGCGATCTCGACCAAGAGGTCCGCAAGCTTCGCGCTGCTTGGCTTGTCGTTCACGATTTTTCTCCGCGAATTGTTTGAACCAGTTTGGTTAGTCTCGCGATCGCTCGAAGGTGTCTGGACTTCACCGCAGGGACACTGATTCCAAGAACTTCCGCCACTTCGGACAGGGGCAATTGTTCGACATACCGAAGAACGATGAGTTCACGATCGTCGTCGGATGTTTGCTCAAGCGCCGCTTGCAGAGCGGCCCGTTCTTCTTGTTGGATGAGTCGTTGGCTCGGACTGGTTTGACTGTTCGCGAGCTTGTCTACGAGGGGAGAAGAAGACTGGTTTCTCGGAATCTCCTTCACTTCCCGTCGGACGCTTCTCTTCGCCGCGTGCAGATGCCTGCGATGCAGATCAATGATTCTTCTTTCGGCGATTCCGCGAATCCAAACATAAAAATCGATCGGGCGTTGGTCCAAATAGTGATCGAGTGTTCGAGCTGCCTCGGTCATGATGTCCTGCAAGACGTCCGACGTGTCCATCCGCGCGGATAAACGAGGGTCGAGGCGGGCCACGACCATCAAGCGGAGTCGATTCATGTGGTGTTTCAGCAGCCGACCTCGCGCCTCAATACTTCCTTGGGACGCCTGGTTCAGCAACTTTTCGATGTCAGAGTCATTTGTCATACGGGCAAATCTCTTCCGCAGCGGCCTGGCGACAAAACTCATCCTTATTAATACGCAACCCGGCCAAGTTGGATGCACCCGGAAGTCCACTGGATCCCGATTCGGCTTTCTTTTTCTCGAAAGTGCGCTGACGACGTCGAACCACCACCTTGTTCCCCAACAAGAGCCCGACAAGCAAAGTTGCGAACTTTCAGAAAAAAATCGTCTTGGCTGCATCCTCTCCGCGTCGATTGCGATTCAGACTTGTGGCGAGGCAGGGCGAGTGGCTGGCTTTCCAGTTTCCGGATGATTCACTAGCTCCAGAGCATGCCCTGGGTCGTTCGCGGAACGCCTCTCTTGCCCTAACGCCTGATCCGAATCGGAATCAAAAACCCAGTTTGGCTACTTCAGTTTCCTTCTTGTGACCGGAGCGAACGGTTCGCTCTACGTCCGCTTTGCGCGTGTTTCGTATCGTCGTTCTTGGAACACCTTTCGGCACTTCGCAGAACAGGTTTTCGTGTCTGGGCCGAACGGAGGCAGCCGTTCGACGTTGAAACAGAACTACTCTACGTTTTTTGGAGATCGAGAATGTTACGCTCTTTACAAACGCTGGTTACCGCTTGTTTGGATTCGTTGAAGAACTCTAGCCGCCGGACATCGGTTCGGCACCGAGTTCGCGTTCGCCTGCGGTTCGAAACTCTGGAGGATCGAGCCGTTCCGACAAGTGTCGCCGTCGGTACGCCAGGCAGCGATCTCATCGTAACGGGAGATCAAAATGACATCATCATCGGTCGAGGAGGCAACGATACGTTGGATGGCGGAGGCGGGAACGACATCGTCGTGAGCAGTCTCGGCGATGACTCACTCATCGGTGGGGAAGGAAACGATACGCTAAGCGCAAGCTTTGGGAATGACACTTTGGAAGGTGGCTCAGGTCGAGACTTCCTACTGGCCAGTTTTGGTGACGATGTGCTCGACGGGGGTCAGGGAGATGACTTTCTGAGCGGAAGTTTTGGAAACGACGTGCTCCTCGGTGGAGAAGGTCAGGATACTCTTTCAGGTGGCTTCGATGATGATACGCTGGACGGCGGCGCTGGTGTCGACCGACTCGACGGCGGTTTCGGCAACGACACGTTCCTGATGACCACTCTTGACGACGGGGAGAGACTCCATGGTGGATTCGACAACAACACCGATGCCACACAAGCGAGCGACCTGCAAACTGGAGACACGCTCGACCTGTCTCAGTTAGATTTCGCCACGATTGAGGAAATCTTCGTCGACTTGGATGAGCGGAACCAAGGGGCGCTGAACAACAATCCGCCAGCGAGCCAGAATGGGATTCTACGTGTCACCAGTGATGGCGAGGTCTTCGAGGTAGACCTTCGGGACATCGAGAACATCATAGGTTCGGCGGTCAGCGAGACCCTCTTTGGCAACAACGAATCCAACGTCATTCTCGGTGGCGATGGGGATGATCGAATTCATCCCTTCGGCGGTGTTGACTTCGTCGATGGCGGGGGCGGAACCGACATCTTGTTGCTCAACGCAGCCAACAACGGAGTCACCATCGACATTGCGGCTGGTCAGGCCGGACCCAACACGTTCGTCAACGTCGAGAACGCCTCGGGTTCGGCCAACTTCGGTGACCAGATTTTTGGGGACGACAACGCGAACTTGCTCCTTGGTAACGGCGGTGATGACATCCTCGACGGCCGAGGGGGAGTAGACACTCTCGAAGGTGGCACCGGCAATGACCTCTTCGTTGTCACTTCGGTGGATGACGGAGAAGTCATCGATGGAGGCGAAGATGTCGATACGTTGGACATCTCTGGGGTTACCCTGGCGGAAGGTGAAAGAATCTTCGTCGACCTGGACATCAACAACCAGGGCAACTTCACTCCGGGTGCTCCTGCAACCCAAGATGGAGTCCTGCGAGTTCTCGACGCCGACGGAAATATCCTCCGTGAGGTAAGGCTTGTCGACATTGAGAACATCATTGGCTCAGAGAGCAACGAAACCCTCTTCGGCAACAACGAAGACAACGTCATCCTCGGTGGAGGTGGCGATGACCGCATTCATCCGTTTGGCGGGACTGACTTCGTCGATGGTGGCGCTGGGGTGGACACGCTCTTGCTCAACGCCGCACTTGGTCCTGTCAACATCAACCTCGCCGAAGGAGTGGCTGGACCGAACTCGTTCGTCAACATGGAGAATGCTCAGGGCGGCGCGTTTGACGACACCATCACCGGTGATGCCAATGACAACGAACTGGTCGGCAACGACGGGGTGGACGTCATCGACGGAGGTGAAGGAAACGACACCATTAATGGTGGAAGTAAAAGCGACACGTTGACAGGTGGGACAGGGAAGGATGCGTTTCTGTTCAATGGTGACCCCTTCGACGGAGCCGACGTCTCCGCTCCGGAGAGAAATATTATCGGCAACGAGGACTCTATTTCTGACTTCTCGATCGAAGAGGATCGATTCCAACTCGATACCTCCGACTTCGGAGTTACGGGACCGGTTTCGTTCGTCAACTCGACGGCCGATCAGCTCCCGTCGAGTGGGGTCAATGTGATCGTCCTGCAGAACACAGAAAATCCAGCCGGCGGAGATTTCCTGGCGGGCACCGCAGCGAATTTGATTGCCGAACAGGTCGAAGAGAGTGGTCCCGGATTTTTTGTCTACTTCAACAGCCGGCTTGGAGTGAACCGTCTGGTGTACTCCACCGACCTGAGTGACCCCAACGCCGACCTGAAGATTGTGGCTCGGCTCACCAATCTTGAAGGACAGAATGCGAAAGACGCCTTGTTGGAATTCAGTGCCGACAACTTCGAGTTCGTAGCTTAACACCGCGACAATAAGTTGCCGAACTTTGGTTTGGAAGACCATGCTTTTGCTTACAAAAGCATGGTCCCTGCTCGGATCGAACAGTTCTTGTTGTGTGAAATGTTTCCGCCAGCGGCTGACCCTTTTAGCGCGCCTTGCTGATTGCGTTTACTGCGTAGCTTCTGGTCGTAAATAATCGGATAGCAGGTAATTTTTCGCCGTAAGTCGAAGCGGCACAATGC
>CAYYUU010000329.1:0-7579 GCA_964474955.1 uncultured Alcaligenaceae bacterium
GCCACTGATTATGGTTCCGACGACGCAAGAGAAGACGCCGAACATCGCCGAAAGAAACAACATCCGGCTCAATCGCTGTGTCCAAAACCGAGCCGTCACCGCGGGTATTATCAATAGGGCGGCAACCATCAACACGCCAACGGCGGGAAGACCTATCACGACATCCACAGCGATGAGTCCCATTAATAATAGATCGAGCAGATAGATTGGCCAACCCTGGCTCTGGGCAAAGTCCGGATCGAAAGCCACGAGCTTGAATTCTTTGTACAAGAGCAGCACGATGGCCAACGTGCCCACCGACAGACCAGCAAGCCAAAGCACGTCTTCGAACTGCATCCCGACCGTGCTGCCAAATATATAATGCTCCAATCCCGCAGCTTGAATTCTTTTTGTGCCTTGAATCATCTGGCTCAGGACAACGCCCGCGCCAAAGAACACGCTCAACACAATGGCGATCGATGTGTCTTCTTTGATGCTAGTGTGACGCCGCAAAGCAGATATGATCGCGACTCCGACCAGGCCCGTGCAAAGAGCGCCAAAGAGCATCGACGGAGTATGCAGCTTGCCCAAGAACAGGACGGCAAGGCACAGGCCAGGAAGGGCAGCATGCGCGAGCGCGTCACCCGTGAGGGCTCGGCGACGCAAGACGGCGAAACAGCCGATGAGCCCGGAACTGGCGCCTAGCAACGTGACGCCAAGCAGTACGATGTATGTGTTATAAGTGAGTGCAATCATTGCGTTGGTTTGCTCGCCCGAATGGCTTCTCCGGCTGTCTCGAGGATGGCCAGACGGCCGCCATACGTTTTTTGAAGGTTCGCGTCGGTGAAGACGGATTGAGTCGGGCCGTGGGAGATCAACCGGACGTTTAACAGAATCACGTAATCGAAATATTGGGACACCGTACGTAGATCGTGATGAACGACGACGATCGTTTTGCCTTTCTCGCGGAGTTCTTTGAGCAACGAGAAAATCGTCTTCTCGGTCTTCGCATCCACGCCGGCGAGGGGTTCGTCCATGAAGTAGATGTCTGCACGTTGGGCGAGTGCGCGGGCGAGGAACGTTCGCTGTTGCTGTCCTCCCGAAAGTTGCCCGATTTGACGGTCTCGGAATTCTTCCAGACCGACACGTTCGATACACTCGTCGGCCCACATTTTTTCTTCTCGACCAGCACGACGGAACCAGCCAAGGTTCCCGTATGTCCCCATCAACACCACCTCCCGCACACTCACCGGGAAGTCCCAATCGATCGAACCACGTTGCGGAACGTAGCCAATCTTGTTGCGTTGTTGGGACACAGTTCTCCCAAATATGTGCACATATCCACTCGCCAAGGGAACGAGGCCCAACATCGCTTTTAGCAATGTGCTTTTCCCCGCACCGTTCGGGCCGATGACTCCGACTAGGGCTGGATCATTAATCGTCAGATCGATGTCCCACAAGGCAGGTTTGCGTTGGTACGCGACGTTGACGTCATGAACATCAATGATAGGAGTGGAGGTTGTCATGACGGTTACTTTAACGCCTTCACAATAGTATCGACGTTATGTCGTACCATTCCAACGTAGGAACCAGATTTACCCATCGCGTCTGAATATAAGGTGCCGCCGATCTTGACGTTGTGCCCAGCTTTTTCACACCCCGCAATCAAGGATTGCATATTTCGCTCGTTGACTGTGTTCTCGACAAACACGGCCTTGATCTTCTTTTTGACAATGAATTTGATCAAATCATTGACGTCTTTAAGGCTCGCTTCGGACTCCGTACTGATGCCTTGGATCCCGCGCACTTCTATGTCGTAAGCGGCACCAAAATATTGAAAGGCATCGTGAGCGGTGATGAGGACTCGTCGCTCCTCGGGTATACTCTTGATCTTTTCGAGAGTTTCCTCGTGGAGTTTCTCAAGTCGTTTTCGATATGCCTCGCCACGTTCTTTATATTCGTCGGCGTGCTCCGGATCGTATTGCGAGAGCACCTTTTGAACGACTCCTCTCGCGTCATTCCACAACCGGACGTCGAACCAAACATGCGGGTCGAGCCCTTGTTCTTCGTCCGTCATGATTTTGTCTTCGGGATAGTATTCCGCGACAGGGAAGGCCAATTTTCGGCGAGAGATGTTATCGAGCACCTCGGACAATTTTCCTTCGAGGTGCAGGCCGCTATAGAAGACGAGATCGGCCTCTTCGAGACGTGAGACGTCCCCGGGGTTCGCCTTATAAATATGCGGGTCCGATTCGTCGTCCATCAACTGCGTAACCTTCACACGGTCGCCGCCGATGACTCGAACAAGGTCAGCTACCATGCCCGTGGTGCACACCACATCGATCGGATAGCTTCCCGAATGTGTCCGCGAAATAGACACCGGATCGCGAGGTTTGTACAACTTGGGTTTGTTTCCGCACCCAATGCTCCCAAGGATGAGGACCGTCGCAACTATCGCAAGGCCGGTCAGTCGAAATGCTATCTTGAAGCGAAACATCGAAAACTCTCGCGTGTCGATTACGTTGGCATAGCGGATGTTGTGCTTGGGCGTCCGCATTAATGCTATTCTAGCTTGTCGAGTTAGTCTTGACTAGGCAAAAATATAAGGCTTGCCTAAGTCACTTCGTTCGCGCAAGAATGGAACGCGAATCCTGCGGATTTTTCCGGATCGAAAGCAGCAATGAAGTCCAGACGCGAACGAGATGTCGAAGATGTGGAATGTTGTCCGTAGGACAGGTTTGTAACCTGTCCAAAAAAGAAAAGGACAGGTTACAAACCTGTCCTGCGGTCCACCCGGCTCAAAATCGACTTACTTGCTTGTCTTCGGATACGGGAAGACATTCAAGTTGCGGAAGCTGAGATCCGTCGTCGGGTCGTGTCCCTGGATGCTGATGCAACCAGCATTGAGACAACATCCGGTTCTCGGGTTGTCGTTGAGTGGCCGATTGTCCGTGTACTCAGCAACGGGGAAGCCGTTGACCCATGTTGCCAAATGATTTCCGTGCGCAACGACTGTCATCGTGAACCATTCCTTATCTTCCGACACGACTTTCCGAGCCGGCATGCGCCGATAGAGACCACCCGTGCCATAGTCAACGGCTTCGGATTTCACGATCATGGACTTCGTTGGCTTGTGCGTCTTCGGATCGTATTGCTGCAACTTGTATGCACGAGATTCGCCCGGCGTCGACTGGTTCCGAATTTGGGCCTCGTAACCTCTCCAATACTCGCCGGGGACTGCGCGGAAGAAGATTCCGCTGTTGAGATGTTTCCCGTTGCTGATGCATTGTAACTGAAGGATAAAGTCCTTGTATTTTCCAACTGTTTGGATATCTCCACCGCCATTCTTGACGTTTAACCAACCTTCCTCTGTCACTGTATACTTGGATTTCTTGCCGGGGTACACTTTCCACCCCTGGAGATTCTTTCCATTGAAAATCGATTTCCCACCGATCGGCTTGAGCTTCAAGTTCCGGATTTTCAGCGGACTGGGCCCATCCCCTTTCAAAATGATCGAGAGCGGAGGATTGGCGACGGATAACGTTTCTGTGTAACTGTCGACTTGTTTTTTCTTTGACCCATAAGGGATCTTCAAAGTCAGGACGTAGGCTTTTTTCTTGGGCGAAAATTTGCACACCAAGTGCGTCTTCACCCACTCTTTTTTTGGAGCGTCTGTTTCGCCAATCAACGTAGAGAAGACGGGTTGGCCTTTCGAATTACCCACATACAACCCTCCCCGCGGTTGGTTGTTGTACCACTCCACACTCAGTTCGAATTGGTGGAACTTGGTGTTGTGAGTTGCCACGGCCGGCATGTAGGCCGGATAGCTCTTTGATTTTTTCCCTTTTCCCTTTTTCCCTTTTTGCTTCTTGCCCTTCTTGCCTTTTTTGGCCTTGGCCTGTTTCTTCTCAGCAGCGAGAATGAGCACCCCATCTTTGACTTTGACGTCCCCTTGCGTCGTCCAGCCGTAAGACGTTTTGCCGTCAAAGAGCAGCAGCCAACCTTTTGCTGCGTCTTCCTTGGAAAGCTGGTTGGGTTGTGCGTCGGCGTTGGTCGGGAGAGAGGCTAGCGTGAGAAAAGCTATCAACAGCGTCGTGAAAATCCGCATGGTGTAAATACTCCTGATGAGACGAAATTGCGGCCATTTCGGGAAAGTCACAGCTACCGGAGTATCTTGACAGCTATCGATCGGAAGGCAAGAAAATTGTGGGAAAGTCAGGCGGAAGGGGATGTAAGAAGTGGGAGCGCAAAAAAAGACCGGACCCCCTTGCGAGGGCCCGGAATCCAAGTAAACCTTCGGGTCCCGTCCATCCCTTCAGTCACTTGGACGCCTTAATCCGCCCCCCCTCGGGCGGTTAAGAGCCAACATACAATGCAGCCCACAAGTTTGCAGACTACAAGGTCAAAAGTCATTAATGCTCCCCTCACCTAATTGTAAGGGGAGCATCGCCGACAATTACAAGTTAGATCATGTTTCGAAAATGAGCAAACGAAATTGTCAGAATTCTGAAAAAAAGAAACCTATGTAAACTATCCTTAAATTCACGTGGAGAATAACTATTGAGATTATCTCGGCAAATGGACAGATCGAGGCGGGGTCAATCATCAAAACAGAATGCGCGGAGGTGAATTTCTGTCCTGCCTTCTGTGCTTGACGAGTGTGGCGAAAGGAATCCACCATGAAAAGTGTATTGATTTACACAGTCCACAAGGCCGCTTCCACGTTTCTTCATCAGCTTACGTCCGAACTGCGTGGACAACTGTCCTTCGATTATTATTCCATCCACGATGAGCAACACTACTCTCACATTAAACAAAGATCTTGGCGGGAGTTTTTAACGACCCATTCGGACAAGCGAGCCTGCTTTGGGCCGATCCGCGCCGGAGCCGCCGATCCGTGTTTTCCGGACGATCTCTCCCAGTATACAGTAATTTTACACCTCCGAGATCCCCGAGATGTCTTAACGTCCCTTTACTTTTCACAGACTTACAGTCACCCGCGCCAGGAAGGCCGATTCAACCCGACGGACGTTCAACGGGCCGCGTGGGTCGAACAGGGAATCGATTCGTTCGTGCTCGAAATGGCACCTGAGATTCAGCGACGATATCAAAAACTATGTGCCCACTTTCTTCATCACTTCAATGTGGTCTACGTGAAATATGAGGACTTGGTGCAAAGCTATGCGTTATGGCTCCGTCAATTTTTACAACCATTTACACAGTTTTCAGTGAGGGCACGCAAGTATCTCGGATTATTTCGATATAAGAAATCGTTAGCGCAAATTGAGAATGAACTCTATCTCCGGCATCGAGATGATTTTTATTGTTCTCACGAGGACATAACGAAACATAAACGACAAATTACGCCAGGGGACTATCTGCGAAAACTGCAGGACTCGACTGTCCTCCGGCTCAACGAATTATTCGAAAGAGAGTTGGAAATGTTGGGGTATGCGAGGAAGCCAATCGGGATGTCCGCGGCATTGGGATGAGTGGTGCCAGACCGTAGGACAGGTTTTGAACCTGTCCCAGAAAAACACGGACAGATTACAAACCTGTCCTACGGGAGAAGCGAGGGCAGTTCCTCCCTTGCTCGATCTCTTCGAGCAAAGGAGGACGCTCGAAACATTTATTCTTTCGGCTCGGCCTTACCCGTTGCGACGGCAAGGTACACGACAGAACCGTCCGCCGAATATGCGGCGATCTGACTCTCGGCGGGAGTGGCAGAGTTGGTCAGGTCGACGGTCACCAGTGGCTTCTTGCTATTGTGCTTCCACAGCAAACCGCCCTGCTGCTTTTTCTTGGCCGAATAACATGCGATCTGGTTTTTCGTCCAGCGAATGTATTTTCCATCGCCGATGTTCAGGTGGTGCGTCGGTTCCGATTTCTTCAGGTTCGCTTTGGCCTTGGCCAGTTCCGCCTGTGTGCTTTTGAGCGTCTTGGTCAGATTCTCGATTTGCTCTTTCTGGCTCTTGTTCTCGGTGGCCAACTCTTTTGTCTTTTGGGCCAAGTCTTTCTTGAGCGTCTCGATCACCTTGGACTTCTCTTTCACCAGCTTGGTGAACTTCTCCTCGACCTTGCTGAGTGGCCCTTTCTTGGGGTCAGTGAGCGACTTCGAGAGGTCCGTGAGCATCTTGGAAACGCCCTGCACGTCTTTCTCCAGTTCCTTGACCTGGGTGTCGGTCTTCTTCATGAGAGTGGCGACGGATTGTTCAGCCTTTTTGGCGACGGTGGCCACGGCGTTCTCAAGTTTGGCGAGTTTGCCTTTCTTCGGATCGGAGACGGCCTTACTGATCTTCTGAACGGTCTTCGTGGCCGCTTCGACGTCCTTCGTCAGTTTCTCGATGGCGTCCTGGGATTTCTTGGCCGATTCGTTCAGGGCCTTTTTGATCTCGGGAATGGTGCCCTTCTTAGGGTCTTGGAGTTGAGCCTGTAGCTTGTCGAAGGCGGTCTTGGTTTGGGTGAGAGTTTTTTCGAGCGTATCGAGGGCCTCCTTCGTCTTCGTCGCCGAGAGTTTCTTCACAGCGGTCTGCAATGCGGCGATTTGTTTTCTCGGCCCTTCGAGTTCCTTCATGAGCTTGGCCTTGAAGGTTGCCAGTTCACCGGTTTTCGGGTTGGTCAATTTTTTGGTAGCTTGCTCAAGGTCGTCGAGGGTCTTGCGGGCATCCTTGACTTCCTGCTTGACCTTGGCGATTTCGCCTACCTTCGGGTCTTGGAGGTCATCCTTGAGGGCCTTCAGGGCGTCAGTTACGTTCTTGTAGTTGTCTTGTAGCTTTGTGAATTTGCCCGTCTTCGGGTCGCTCAATTGCTTCAGGGCCGTTTGGACTTTTTCCAACGCCTTGTTTTTCTCTGGATCGTTGAGCTTGGCGATTTCTCCTTCGAGTTTTCCTTCCAACTTGTTCAATGCCTTCTGCTGGGCCTCCGTGAAGTCCGACTTGGCCGACTTTTGTCGTTTCTGGTGTTGCGCAAACTCCTTTCGCAACTTGTCGAGTTTTTCGTTTTGGTTTTTGTTCGCTTCTTTGACTTGGCTCCAGTAGCTCGGGATCAGCAAGCCTGCCAGACCTGCAAAGAGTAACAACAAGACCAAGGTGCCAGCAGCCAAGATCATTGGGGGTGACGGTTTTTGGTGGTTGGATTCGTTGATGGGGGACATTGCTTGGGTCTCCGCAGCTTTGTCTAGGTGATCAGAAAAACACACATGAACCGTTGAACGGCAATGTCATGGCTTCCAGAATCAATGACATCGATCCAACGTCGGCACCTATTTATACTCCACTCATTGACAAACGTGCATGGAGTGCCGGAGTGTTTCTTCACACCGGGGTGGGTGGGGCGAACATTCGCTTTCCTGCAACTTTCGTTATAGAAATTCTGGCCCCGAGGAAGAAGGGGATTCAAGAAACGGCATCCGTTCACGGGGAATTGGTCTTGACATTTTCGTGTTGTTCAGATTGTTGTTTTACGCACAACGAAAGCTACCCATCTCCTGCTCTGGATTTTGGGTTCCAAGAACGTCTTCTCGGTCTGGTCCTCCGCGCACGCCCTGCCCAGACGTCTTGGTCTGTATTTGTGATGAGCTTGACAATGGAATGAATGGCAA
>CAYYUU010000330.1:0-7573 GCA_964474955.1 uncultured Alcaligenaceae bacterium
GTCCACGGACCGATCCGGCAAGGGCACGGAATAATTCTCGGACACCCTCCTAGTGTTGAGTTGGTGATTGTTAGTTTTGAGTGCGGCAGGACATTGCCTCGCCAAAATACAGACTCAAGCGTCGTCGAGCCGCACTCGAAAATAAAAGAAAAAACGGCACACGGCGGACGAGAAATACATCTGTGTCCGGTTTTCCGCGTAGTACCTTATGAATCGGACACCTATTTATTTCGCGTTCCGCGTTGTCCATTACTTTTCCGCACAGACCCATTATGGTACTCTTGATGAAACGACCGAGGCAGGGTTCGTTTTCAACTCCAAGAGGTCAAGAATGACAGCCCACTGTCAGAGTACTCTCTGCGTGCGTGTTCTCACCATCGCAATTTTTCTGGTCTTGGTTCCTCTGGCACTCAGCCAGGACAAGACATCCCAAAAGGCCAAGAAAGACATACACGGCGACCCGTTGCCGGAACACGCCATCGCCCGGATGGGTTCCTTGCGTTTTACTTCCAATACAGGTCTAGTCGCCTTGGAGTTCCTGGAAGGCGGCAAGAAATTGCGGGCGTGGAACGGAGGGAAGAAAGCTTATCTTTACGACATAGGAAGCGGCAAGCCTCCAATTCCCACGAAACCTCCAGAAATCAAAATGCCTCAAGGGGCTTTGGGTGAATTCGGAGGGAGCAACAATCTCACCTCAACACCGTTGGTTACTGCCGACGGAAAGAAAAAAATCGTCCTGGGGCGGAAACAAGTCAAAGTCGTGGACATCAAAACGAAGCGAGTTCTCCACAAATTACCAGGGGCAATGCTGGCGGTCACTTCGCCCGACAGCAAGACACTGGCCATGCTTGAGGTCACAATTTTGATAGATGATCCCATCAATCCCAAGTGCAAGCAGGAACTCGCCATCTGGGATCTAAAAATGGGAAAGCGGCTCCGGAAACTCAACCAAGCTCCAGGCAAGATAACCTTCCCACACAGCTTTCTCGCAAACGATGCTCTGCTTGTGGTCTCGCACCAACAAGGCAAAGAGGGCCGCTTGATGTCCTCGGATTTTTATGCAACTTCGGCCTCCATCGTGGACCCGAAGACAGGAAAACCGAAGGTCACCTTTCGATGGAAGAAAACCGATAAAGTACTACCTGCTCCGATTTTCACGAAAACACTCGTTGGCTTTCAGACTACCCGGGACGTCCTCCTGTACAACGAAAAGACTGGCAAACTTGTCAAGCGACTGAACGTGCTGAACAAACAACGTGCAACTCCTTATGCAACAACGGCCATCTCGCCGAACGGACGGTGGCTCGCTGTCGTCGCCCGTCAAAAGTGTCTTGTGTGGGAACTTCCGAAAGGTCGCCTCGCCTGGACAAGTCAGCTTCCAGCGACGTGGGAACTGCAACCTTACTCCGAAGCACACTTCTCCCCGAATAGTAAAGTTCTCGCCATCGCGAATTCCCAGGTCTTCTTCTGGGACGTCAAGACAGGCAAAAAGCTCAGCCCGTGGCTGGGCCATCAAAGCAACATCAAAGGAATCGTTTCTTCGCCGGACGGCAAGACGTTGATGACTGCCAGTCATGACGGGGTGATTGGCTTCTGGGAAACGAAGACCTGCAAAGTACTCGACCACATCATCGCTCACGAAGGCGGCGTCTTTCAACTCGCCATCACTCGGGACGGCAAACGTCTCGCATCGACCGGACGAGACGGCGAAGTCAAACTCTGGGACGTCCAGAGCAAACGCTTGTTGAAGACCATGTTCGGACCGAAGAAACACGCCTTTTGCATTGCGTTCACACCGGAGGACAAGACGCTCGCGGTGGGCTTGCACAAATCACTGCACCTGCTCGATGCGAAGACCGGAAAACACATAGGCAAGATCGAAGGAACCGCAACGTATCCAGACAACATCGCGTTTTCGGCGAACGGAAAATGGATGGCCGTTGGAGGTGGTCCCATCCAGTTGTGGGATTGGCAAGCGAAGTTGTTGACCAAGAAACTCCCTGGTCGTGCGGGGAAGCTCGTTTTCTCTCCCGATTCTCGATGGCTTGCTTCTGTGGGTGCCTACGGAAAGCTGTGGGAAGTGGCAACCGGATTGCACCTGTCAACGACCTACCAAAACAGAACCTGCGACCTCGATTTCTTTCCCAACAGCCGCGACCTTGCTGGTGCCTACATTTACGAAAGGGACAACCAACGACAGCTGGCGCTGAGTGACCGCGCCCAAGGATTTGGGTGGAACCGTGGCCTGCCCTCCACGAAAGCAAGCCCAGAGATCGTTCGTGTGTTGCCCCAAGGAAATCGTGTAGCCGTCGGGTATCGAAATGGAACCGTGCTCGTTTGGGACGTTTCGAAGACCCGAAAGGATCGACTCCGAGTGTATTGGAATCGGCCCATCGAGGAACAATGGGAGCGACTGCGGCAACAAGAAACGCTTAGTTGGGCACACGAAAGTGTATGGGAGCTGATTTCGTTTCCGAAAAAGAGTCTCCCGGTGTTGGAAAAGCATCTCCGACCCGTCAAAGCTGTGGACCTCAAACTTCTGCCCAAGTTGCTACAGGAGTTGAACTCGGAGAAGTTCCGGGTACGCGCCAAGGCGACGAAACGATTGGAGGCCTACAACGAACACGCGATTCCTTTTCTGCGCAAGGAACTTGCCAAGTCGCATCCCCTTGAGATCCAGATCCGCCTTCGCAAACTCTTGCAGAAGGCTCTGCGAATTCCACCCAAAGAACTTCAGGTGCTCCGAGCCATCGAAGTTTTGGAACACATCAACACAAAACGGTCGAAGCGAATTCTCCAGTCGCTCGCCAAGGGGGCTCCCTCGTCTCGCATTACTCTCGCGGCATCAGGACGCTGAAGAGAATCTCAAGCGAAGATGCAAAAGGGCGAAGCAGGAAAAAGAATGAACCACAGATAAACACGGATGCACAATGATTTTGCTCCATCTGTGGCTGTTTCTTACCGCAACCCAATCGTGTGATGAGTCAATCGCTCAAAACCGTCTTGCGTGATCAAATAATTGTTCTCGATCCGCACGCCACCGATTCCCTGGATGTAGAGTCCCGGTTCGAGAGTGACGATGTCTCCGGACATCAAGAGTTGGTTCGCTCCGGCCACAAAATAAGGTGCTTCGGGGTGCGTGAGTCCGAGTCCGTGTCCGGCGTGATGGGGGAAGTGCTCGGCGACTCCTTCTTTCTCGAAAACGCTGCGGACCGCTTCGTACACAGTCAAGCATGACGCGCCTGCTTTGAGTTCGGGCTCGCCCGCGGCCATCGCCTGGACACACAAATCAAAGATGCGTTGCTGGTCGGGCGTCGGTTCCTTGCCGATCAGATAGGTGTTCGTGAAATCCCCGCGATAGCCGTGCAGTACAACGGAAAAGTCAATAATCATCATGTCGCCGGGTTGAAGTTCGCGATCCGTAGGAGGACCGCCGCGTCGCTCGGGTCCGGGCGAAACGGCGAAGTCTCCATAGACGATGGCCGCGTGTCCGGCATGTCTTTGGGCGGCGGCAGCCACTCCGAGATACACATCTAACTCGGTCATGCCGGGCTTGAGGTTTTCACGAGCCCATTTGTGACCGGCTTCTCCTGCCGCGATGGACTTCCGCATAATCGCGATTTCGTCGGGGTCTTTCTTGCGTCGCATGTTCGCGATGGTCGTCACGAGTTGTTCGGCCATCGGATCGCCTGGGCGGTCGTGAATGCGAAAGCCGCCTTGTGTCGGATTGACGCTTTCCAAAAGAGCGAGTTGCCGCGGGCCTTTCGCGGGAGAGTGGCCGTCGTACCAATCCACGACTTCGCGTTCTTTGACGTGAGCCATCTTGACACTCTGCGGAAGCATGTCGTCGTGGATCAGCTTCGCCTCTCCGTCGTTTCGCAGAATCAAGTAACCGCCGAAACCTGCGCCGAGGCTAAACGGATCGACGTAAAAGTTGGCAAAGTAGATGAGGTGGAGCGGATCCCCCAATCGCAAGTGATCGATGTTGGGTTTGGGGTTTAGAGTTTCCCAAAGGCGACGGCGGCGTTCCTGGCATCCTTCGGCGGTAAGCATGGTCTCGTTCCCTGGCGGTTGTTTGATTCATCAATGTGTGTACGTTTCATTTCGGTCACAGCATATTTTGCGAAAAAATAGGGCGGATGTACCAGGCCATTCTGTTTTTCGAAGGGAAGTGCTTCTTGAATTCAAACGAGCACCCAATGACAAAGGTACCTCCTGCCCAGTTAGTTGGCTTGTCAATGCTCGAGGTCAAAGTAGGATGGCTTCGACCTGGTTCCCGAACTCGGACTTCGCCGGAGGTGGAAACGACCTACTCATCGGCGGAGCCGGGAATGATTACATGGATGGCGGGGCTGGAAACGATTACATCACCGACCGCGAAGTGATCGGTGAGTTCCTCATCGAAAGTGGCAAGGACATTCTCATCGGTGGGGATGGCCAGGATACGCTGTTCGGGTACAGCGGTAATGACGCACTCAGGGGTGGCATCGATGGGGAGCTCGATTACATGTACGGTGGTTCGGGGAGCGACTCGTTCGACACCGAATGGTATTTCTCCGGTGGGTGGTTCAAAAACCGTGACCTGGCTCTCGATTTCACCTCAGGAGTCGACTCGTTTATGTAATTAACGCGTTGTGCAAGCTTTAGTCGGTCACTTCAGATCGCCGCTAATATACGTTCCCCTGTTGGACCGTAGGACAGGTATTTAACCGTCCCAAAAATCAATGGACAGGTTAAGAACCTGTCCTACGGTCTAAAATCCCAAACACAGATCTCACAAGGACTTATTTTCGCGGCGATCTTTGGGCCGCAGGCACACACATTTTGCGAGTACCTGTGAACGGGACACTCATTTCTTTCGCAGTACCAAACTTGTTCCGTGGTTCTGCAATCGAATCACATCCACGATCAGTTTCCCACGATTGCCCTTACTCAGCCCGAACCAAGAACGTTCCTTTGCGGGAGGGTTCGCTGAGTGTCGCCCGAACATTTTGGCCGGCGCGGATGATGACTCGTCCCTTCACGGCGATACGCTGGCCGTCTCGCTCGACTTCGGCCTTGAGGTCGTAGTAGTAGGCTTCGCCATTTTGCAGAGGCGGCGTGACAAACTGTCGCACTTTGGAATTGGCCTTGGTGAGCATTCCGTCGACGTACAACTTGGCGTCTTGAGGAACTTCGATGGACAAGTTAGCCGGAACTTTTTGAGTTGGCTTCACCTTCGGCTCTTTGATTTTTTCGCCGTTTGGCTTTGCGGGAGTACTGGGCACAGGAGTGCCCGGAACCATGTGTCCGTAGGGAACCGCACCCGCAACGCCGTAACCAGAGTATTCGTATCCCCCGCAAGTGCTCACCGGGCCATGACCGTAGCACCCATGGCAGCTGTAGTGGGGGATCGGACCCCAGTTCGAATATTCCAAGCCGTAGCACCCGAGCCCGGCGTAACCAGCACCGTGATGTCCGTAACCGTAGCAGCCAGCCCCGTAGCAACCATCTCCATAGCAGCCAATGTGGCTCGCTCCATAGTGCCCATAACCGTAGCAGCCACCACGACAGCCGTAACAACCAACGCCGTATCCGACGCCGTATCCCGCACCGTATCCGACGCCGTGAGCCCCGTAACAGCCCCCATAACAACCACCGTTCCAGCCATAGCAACCACCAATGTCACCGGCACAAGCCCCGTAGCAACCGCCATAGCAACTGCCATAACAGCCACCATAGCATCCGGAACATCCGTAGCAGCTATTGTGATGCGAGCCAGCAGATCGGAAGAGGTGGAAATCAGGAGTCCCTGTCCCCGCAGCAAGAGCCGTCATCAACACAACACTGTACATCAAACACACCTCCAAAGCGTTTCAACCCAATGCGTCGGGGTCCTTCCATCAAGACACACAACATAGACGCATTTCAGGTAAAATGAAAAGACTGGGTTGAATAGTAAGTTTTGGAGGGAAAAGCTGTCAAATCGAATTCCCGATCATTGCCAACTCTGGTAAAACGACCGGCGGTAAATTCGGATCTTTCCGGCCTGTGGTACGACTCGATTGGCCAAAATGGGAAAATGAGGTCTTTGTGGATTCCGCACAAAGAAATGTCGTTGACCGACGAATTACAAGTGGCATCAATTCCAGCGACTAGAAGGCAGGAAGAGAAAATCCATGCGGCAAAAACACGAACGAATGGCTTGATTTCTTCGAATTTTCGAATCCACCTGAGTTGTTGCCAGAAACTCCGCTACAATAAAGTAAGTGACCCACAAGTCAGGAGGCAGCCCAAGTTGGATGCCTCGTGGGCTTGAAAAGGAGCTTCTTGTAAGATGCACACGCTCGATATTATTATCCTGACGATTTTGGCGGTGACTGCCCTTTGGGGTGCCGTCACCGGTCTACTTTGGCAACTCTCATGGATTGCGACAATCGTTCTCGGGGTCTATTGCAGTGTCACGTATCACCAGCCGACCGCCGACTTGCTCGCGACGCACGTGATGCGCGACTCGTCTCCGTTTGCGGTCGGGGCTGTAGCCTACGTCGGTCTATTCGTTGCGGTCTTCTTGGTGATGCTTGTGATCACTCTGGCGATCGGCAAATACATCAAGGAGAATAAGCTTCAGTGGCTCAACCGCGTGCTCGGGATGGCTTTGGCAGGCGGGACTGCCGCGATGTTACTCGGTGCCTTGTGCTGGGTCTTTTCCCACGTCCCGGTCGCCGACAAATGGGTCAAGGATTCGAAGATTGGCCCAGTCCTTGCGCAGACCGTCGAAACCGTGGCAAAGAATATTCCGGAAGAAAGCCGAAAAGACGTGGAAAACGCCGGGTCGAAATTGACAGAATCCGTGAAGGAACAGGCAAAGCAGAAGGCCGCCGCGAACGTCGAGAATCCTCAAAAAACTCAGGAAACCATTCAGGCACCTTCTTTACCGCTGAAGACTCCTGCCAACAAAGAAAAAGTGTTCCCGTACAGCAAGTACGAAACGATGCCATAAGGCTCCGCTTTGAGTTGTCGCATGACTCGAGCAGCGGAAGGCCCGCTGCTCGAGACGGTCTCGTTGCTTTTCATTTCGTGAAAAACAGAATTTCCAGAGTGTCTCTTGAGCCATCCCGAGGCGAAGTCATGGCCGAGGAAGTTCCAGATGGTGTTGGCACGCAAAGCCGATGGTCGTACCAACATTCTCGGGAAGGGCAGCACAGTCGATCACCGAGATCACTCAACCGTTAGTGTCTTTGCGAAGAAAATTGCAAAGCCGTTCGTCTGTGATTGCGACCACACCTTTCACTTGTCTTTTTTGTATCCGGAAACGACCACGGTCGCTTTCTTCGAGTCCATCATCGCATTGCCTTTTGTGGTTCCGAGCGCGTTTTCCCATGTCGAATCGGGTCGTTGCGGGTCCTTCCGCCAATCACGACCTTCCGGAATCGATTTGAGCCCCAACGTCCTCGGAACCGAGGCCGATTCTCAACGACACCACTCCACGCCGAGTATCGTCACGGACACACCCTTCGGTCGAGTTCGGAAAATCACACTAGTGCATCATCCAGTCTTAATTTTGGGGTAGAGTCGCTTGAGTTTTCGTCTC
>CAYYUU010000331.1:0-7561 GCA_964474955.1 uncultured Alcaligenaceae bacterium
CACTGGGCTGCCGTTGTTGGTGACCAAACTGGGCTGCGGCTTGCGGCTAAAAACGACGAAGAAGCAGGAAGAACCGACGAAGCTCGAAACGACTCTTCCGGACACCAAAAAGAAATCCGATGTCGGCACCGGTGAAGAACACCCCCCCTTGAAAAAACAACCAGCGAATGGCGGAATCCGGTTGCCTTCCTTGGGCGCTGACATCGGCCCGCTCGACCCGGAAAAAATCAAGGCCGCCCGGAAGACGACGAAAGCACCGCCGTCGAAAACAGTCTTCAACGAGGGTAAGAACAATCGGATCGTCCGCCGCCGATTCCCCGTCCGTCGTCTGAGCAAGACGGTTCAGAAGATTCCTGCTGTCAACTACACGCCGCCCATCGCCGGGACTCTGTCGACCCATTTACAAGGACCCTCGGGAGACAATTCCAATAGCCAGTTTGCTCTGATGGGCTTGTGGGCGGCCCGGCGGCATGCTATCCCGATGGATCGCACGATGGGACTCGCCGACCATCGTTATCGCAGCAGCCAAAACGACGACGGTGGATGGGGGTATCATTATCCCCGAGCAAGACGACGCGGGCGACCGCGAAAAGGAACACGTCCGTCGATGACGTGCGTCGGGCTCATCGGGTTGGCCATGGGACACGGGTTCCGCAAAGAGATTTTCGACAAACTCGGAAGGGGTTCGATGGCTCTGGCCAAGAAAGACCAACAAATCCAGCGTGGCTTGAAGAGACTTGGGACCTTTGTGGGCAGGCCGACCAAGGACCGCAACAAAAAGCTACCAATCGGTGATCTCTATTATCTTTGGTCGCTCGAACGGGTGGCTGTCTTGTATAACTTGAAAACGATAGGGAACAAGGACTGGTACGGTTGGGCGTCGCAAATTCTGTTGACGAATCAAAGAGATGACGGAAGCTGGATCGGAAACCGTTCGTGGGGCGTCGATGTGGATACTTGCTTTGCTCTGTTGGTGTTGCGTCGGGCGAACCTCGTGGAAGATTTGACCGAGGATTTGCAAGAATACGTTCCTGTCGTCGATCCGGATGCTCCGCTCGGGACGGCACTTCGACAGAAGTGAGAACTCGGAAGGGACATTGATTTTCCAATGTCCCACGAGCCTGAAGCACAACCGAAGGATGAGGGTTTGTCACAAGCCTGAAGCGCGAGCGAAGGCTCTTTCTTTGGCTTCGCGTTTTCGACAAGCCTGAATCGCGAGCGAAGGACAAACCCTCATCCTTCGCTCGCGCTTCAGGCTCGTTCCAAATCCACACAGTACCGATTTTGGCCATCAAAACTCATTAGAAGTTCCCGAGAATCTCACCGCCGGCGCGAGTGTGCATCCCTCGCCATGTCGCGAGGGGAACCGTGTCGGCCACAAACCGGACACTGCCGTCGGTGAGGACGACGTTCACCCCACCGGTGTGATTACTCCGGGCAGTCATCCAACCCCAACCACAAGTGAACCAGTCGGGATAAGGGCTGTTGGGTGTCATCCATGCGGTGTAGCCGGTGAAGTATTCTCGACCCACAATCCAGCCCGCGCCACGTGAGCCTGACCAGCGACCGCGGAATCCGCTGCCAGCTTGAAGGTCCTCAAGAAACGTTGCTGGGTTCGGGTCCGTGATCAAAGTGCCACCAGGTCCGTTGGTGATCCCTGGCCCCGAAGACGCAAAGTAACAAATGCAGTCACCCATCTGGCGTTTCGGGTCGACCGGTGTGTCGCCGGTGGTGTCGATCTGGTTTCCGAGCAACCACTCCGACATCAAAACCGTGTTACTCGTGCCGTCCTTGATCTGGCCGAGCCGAACTTTCGAGCCGATCCAGAAGAGTCCGTCGGTGGGGAACCGCGTGTCGTACGTCGTCCCGGCTCCCGAGGCAATGTTCACGGCGTAGTTCGTCCCGGCGTAGCGGGACGGAATCGTCGGTGGGATGCCTTCCAGGACGGTAAAGGCCGGGTCCTCGCCGTCACTCGGACACAAGAACAAGTTGACCTGCGTGGCTGCCGCAGGGGCAATCACCGGGTTCAAGATGACGGCCCCGCCCGAACCGGTCCGCAGAGGTTCGTTGAAGTCGATCAAGTTTTGTAAATTCTCTTGCTCGACGTAGGGCAGGATGCGGGCGTGGATCGAGTAGTTGCCCGACCTCCCACCCGGGGCAAAATCGTAGCCGGGCAGGTGTCTATTTCCGTCGTGATAATTGTGAAGGGCTAACCCAAGTTGCTTCAGGTTATTTTGACAAGACGCACGATTCGCCGCTTCGCGAACTTTCTGGACCGCAGGCAGAAGCAAGCCGATCAAAATGGCGATGATGGCAATCACCACCAACAGCTCGATCAAAGTAAAAGCATTTCGTTTGTGCATGAGAGTAACTCCAGATAGGTAGTTCCAAGATTATTCGCAACAGGGGCATTTCTGGGGAACGAAGACGGTCATAATCGCGCCGTAGTGGGCTCGCTCGTAGCCCTTGCCTTTCTCGGCCACGGCGTGGTGAGCGACGATCAAGTAATACGTGCCCATCTTTGGCGTGAACGTCGCACGGCCGTTCTTGTCGGTGGTGCGTTCGTAAACCGGATCGTGGCCCTTTTTCAGTTCGATTCCCCGTGGGATGAAACTGATTTTCACGCCGGCCAGCGGCTTGCCTTGGAACAGTAGTTTGACCTTCAGCGGCACGCCAGGTCCCATCGGCACGACGGGGTTCGTCTCGGTGACCAGTTCGATCCGGTGGCCCAACGGTTTCTGGAACCCGGTTTGGTTCGTCGCGACTTTGTCGAGCGATTTACTCACAACAAAATACGCCTTCGCGCTGCGATAAGCGCGGACCGGTTTGCCGTGCTTCAGGACGGCGTCCAAAGTTTGTGAAACGACGTAGAGCCCCTTGGCGTCGGGAACAAACCGGGCCGAGTAAAAGCCCTCTTTCGGCGCGTACCCCAAATCCGTCATCTCGGATTTGAGGTCGTAAGTCTTGCCGTTGGGGGCGTGGACCTGGAAAGTCTTGACCAACTCTCGCGAGACCTTACTCGCAAGTTTGAAGTCGCGGTGGTCGTTGCCGTGATTGCCGAGCATCAAATCGACGTGGATGGCATCACCAGGCCGAATGATGTTCGTGTTGGTCTGGACCCACGTGTCGTGGGCCGATGCGAAGCACACGACCAGAGACAAGACCGCGGCGAGAGAAAAAACGATGCGAAGCATTGTTGCAAAGTCTCCTGTTTCGATTTTTCGTTTCGATTCTGTATCGCCGTTCGGGCGAGGCGCACGCGCACCCCGGACGCAGCGAATTTCGACGGCGTTAACTCAGATGGACAATACGGACGTCAAGTGTCCCAACAACGGCAGCACTAACCAGACCGTAGCTCGGAGCACGAAGGCTATAGTGTCATGGAAGGACAAGGAGGAAATCGAACGGACTGCTTGGGAACGGGCGGACCCGGCATCATGATTTTGTTCCGAAAACAAAACCAAATTTGGGATCCAAAAACGCTCGATCTCAACACAATCCGCTTGCGAGGAATCTTGGGGGAGGAATTGGCGGCGGAAATGTCATCGAGGAGATTTGTCGGTTTTCGAGGGGAACTCGGCCCAGCACATGAGGTCTCGGGACGAGGGGTGATGTGTCCAACGAAGCGATAGCAGCGGCTTCGCCAAAGACCCACACGGGATTGTGTCCCTGACAGCGCAGAGCCGAAATGCCAACCACCCAGGTCCATTCCGACAAATCCTCTTCGGAATGATCGTCGGACGGGTTCGGTTGTGGGGAGTCATTTGGCTTGGGGGTCGAGTTGGAGTTGGTTTGGGCGTCTTCGCCACGACCCCTTTGGCAATTCGGACAATCTCGATTGGACTCGGGGTGGTCGGAATTCTCGCAACCCTCGCCATCAGAACGACACGACCGAGTTCCGGATTGGCAGCACTCCCTTTGCGTTCGGTCGGACGAGTTCGTCTTCGAACGAGTGGCGTACTCGGGAGGGGTGACGTTGTTGGCTTCGGCCCAGGCGAAGCGTTGTTCGGGCGTCGTGCAACAACAGTTGGTCCAGCAATCGTAAGCCGACCGACACCCACACGGGTTCCCCTGACAGGGGTAACGTTCGGTCGATGGAACTTTCTTGGGGACCGTCGGGAGCGGCACCCCAACGATAGCGCACAAGTATGCCACCAACGCGAGCAGCGACTTTTGTCGGCGTCTTTCTCGGAGGAAAACCAACTTGTGTGATACCGTTCGCATCATGTTTGTCAGTCGTGGGGCTTGTTGAAAGACAAACGCTGGTTGGGGGTGGAGGGCGTCCCGAAAGGAAAACTGTAGCGATCTTTTATTTTAAGAACGTTGGGCTTGGATGGCTACCTCGTGTGTTGTTTGCGAGAGACTCAGCGACAACGAACACGAAGCACGGACGAGATGCTTCTTCCATGCCTCGCGTTTCCTGTTCGTTGTCGACGCCCATCTCGTCGCTGAGTTCAAGTTGGTTACTTCGCGAGTTCTTTCTTGATCGTGTTCAGGACGTCTTTCGAAAGTGGCTCGGTTCCTGAACCAAATCGTGCCACGATCCGACCATCCCGCCCGATGAGGAACTTGTTGAAGTTCCAGGTGACGGGTCCGCCGAATTTCCGATTGGTTTTCTTCGACGTCAAATGTTTGTAAAGCGGGCATTGTTTTTTGCCGTTCACTTTGACCTTCGACAACATCACGAATTCGATTTTGTAGTTCGACTTGCAAAACTTGGCGATCTCCTTGTCGGTGCCGGGCTCTTGTTCTCCGAACTGGTTGCACGGCACGCCGACGATCACGAGTCCTTTCTTGGCGAACATTTTGTGCAGCTTTTGCAATCCGGCGTATTGCGGAGTACAACCGCATTCGCTCGCCACGTTGACGAACAAGACGACTTTGCCCTGGAACTTGGAGAGGTCGACTGTCTTGCCGTCTAGCCCTTTCATTTTGAAGTTTAGAACGGCTGGAACTTTCGTTTTCTTGGTGCCTTTTTTCTCGTCGGCGAAACCTGTACTCGCGACCAACAAGCAAATAATCACGGCCATATAAGTTGTGCGAATCGTGTGGAACATTAGATGGACTCCTTGGAAGTGGAAGTTTCTCTCAACGACATTAGTAAGCGTGGATTTCTGCGAAAGCTATATGTTTTGTGGAATCGACTCGGATCGATTACAATTCGGCCTGTCGAGTATACAATCCAGATCCTTCGGACGAAACACCCATGTCGAGCGTTGCAGCCACGGCCACCAAAATCATCAACAACGTCGAGAAGGTCATCATCGGCAAACGGCCTCAGTTGATATTGTCTTTGGTCGCGTACTTCTGCGAAGGCCACATCTTGCTCGAAGACGTTCCCGGCGTTGCCAAGACTATGCTCGCCCGAGCGTTGGCCAAGAGCATCGGCAGCAGCTTCAAACGATTGCAATGCACGCCGGACCTGTTGCCTACAGACATCACGGGCGTTTCGATCTTCAACCAGAAGACGACCGAATTCGAGTTTCGTCCCGGACCGATCTTCGGGCAGATCGTTTTGACCGACGAAATCAACCGAACGACTCCGCGGACCCAATCGGCGTTGCTCGAAGCGATGGCCGAACGCCGAGTGACGGTCGACGGACAAACATACAACCTCAAGCCGCCGTTTCTTGTGATCGCGACTCAAAACCCGATCGACCACGAAGGCACGTTTCCGCTTCCCGAGGCCCAACTCGACCGCTTCCTCCTTCGCTTGAGTTTGGGATATCCGACTATCGAAGAAGAAAGCCTGATGCTCGAACGGCTCCAACACAACCACCCCATCGACGACATTGGTGCGGTCGTTTCGGCCCAAGACGTTCTCAACGCCCAACAAGATTGCCGCGAGATGTATGTCGACGACAAGATTCGTCGCTACATCCTTGAGATCGTACACGCCACACGCGAACACGAAGACGTCGCTCTCGGCGGGAGTCCGCGTGCGTCGATTGCTCTCTTCCGGACGGCCCAAGCGTTGGCGGCCATCGGCAATAGAGATTTTGTGACGCCCGACGACGTCAAGAAAATGGTGTTGCCGGTCTTGGGCCATCGCATCATCTTGAAGCCCGAGAGCCGCCTGCGAAAGATCACGGTTACTTCGGTCCTCAAAGAAGTGCTCGACGAAATCTCCGTTCCGGTCCTTCGGTCTGCGGCGCAGGAACAGGATAATTGGTGATCCATGAAATGGTTCCTTGGTGCGGCGTTGTTGCTCGCCGCGGCGTTACTCCTGGAATCTGGTCTCTTGGCCTACGCCATGTACGTCCTGCTCGCGCTCTTGGTGGTGAGTCGATTGTTGGCGTTGTCGTGGGTCGGGAGTTTGGTGGCGACTCGGAAGTGCAGCGACGATGAGGTCGAAGTCGGCGAAGTCGTCACTGTCACCGTCACCGTCAAGAACAAGAGCAAATTGCCCGTGCCCTGGGTTTTGCTCGAAGACTTGGTCCCGGCAAAGATGACGATTGCCACGGCCAAGAAACTCCGCATCAAGAAACGCCGCCTGAAAGTCGCTTCGATCTCACCCGGCGGCGAAATCGAACTCGATTACAAAATCCAATTCCGAAGCCGCGGTTATTATCAGATCGGTCCACTCGTGTTGGAGACAGGGGATTTTTTCGGCTTGCATCGTCGCTATCATGTTGGGGCCGAACCCGCTTACGTGTTGGTCTATCCGGAGCTTGTTCCGCTCGAAGGCTATGAACTCGCGTCACGTCGACCGATCGGCGAAATCCGCATGGCTCACCGTCTCTACGAAGACCCCACACGGATTGCGGGCGTGCGGCAGTACGAAGCCGGTGACCCGTTGAGCCGTGTTCACTGGCGAGCGACGGCGCGAACCGGCGAGCTTCATTGTAAGATTTATGAGCCCTCGACGATTGCCGGCGCGACGATCGTAATCGACCTTTTCGAAGGTGGGTATCCGTCGCGTCTCGAACCCGAGCGTTCCGAATTGGCCGTGAGTGCCGCCGCGTCGTTTGCGTATGCCGTCTATCAAATGGGTCAACAAATCGGACTCATCACGAATGGACGCGACGCCGTCGACCGTATCCGCCAAGAAGGTTACGAAGGCGACTATCGAACTCGCAAGGCGGCCATGAAAAACGTAGAACCGGTTCCCGAAGAGGAACGTCGGCGACCTGTGAAAATCCGCACGGATCGCGGCGTCGAACAATTCGAACGCATCTGGGCAACGCTGGCCCGAACCGAAATGAACGACGGCTTGACGTTTGCCGAGTTGCTCATGGAGACGTCCGGAGACTTGCCACGCGACGCCACGGTCATCGCCATCCTGCCAAAAGTAACCGCCGAAGATGCGCTCGTGCTTGGCGACTTGCGCCGACGAGGTTATGCAGTCACGGCGATTCTGGTGATGTTCGAAGACGGCGAAGAACGTATCGCTCACGGCAAGTTATTGGCCGAAGGAGTCGAAGTGCGACACATCAAGGACCGGGAGACATTGACAACGGCATGTCAGCGGCAGGTGTTTCGGTAAAGAGAGGAGGCATTATCTGCTCAGCAAGAGATGAATTGTGTTTCGTTTCTCACCGGGAAAATTGGCTGTTTTCGT
>CAYYUU010000332.1:0-7528 GCA_964474955.1 uncultured Alcaligenaceae bacterium
GAACCAACGAAGATATACCGGGCCATGAAGAAAGACTCGACAGACGACAAGCCAGTCGTTGGGTCGGACAGTTCTTCGAAGCTCGGGGTTCGTCCAGGAACCGACATCCAAGTGGATGCGACCGGGGATGTCGTGCTTGATGGCAGTGGAATATCGGTGTCCAGGGTGGCGAGACCTCCAATTCACTCGCATCCCCAGGAGGCTCAGGGACAAAGTACCCGGCGCGGCGGGCTCGAATAGCACAGCTTGCTTCAAGTTGGGAAGCGGTGCCTTCCAACGAACCCCCGTCACCGATGCCCTGGAATTGATTCCCGATTCGGGCGAAGAACCCGTGACACACGGGGTTGTAGTTCCCATCGAGATTGTTCCGCTGACTCAGTATCAGGCAGATTTAGAGAACACACGAGAAGACTGGGAAATCGACGAGACATGAACATGATTACTCATCCTCCGTTCGGGAGCCCGACTTTTCGTTTCGTTGCGACAGGGTTAATCGGTGAAGCTGCCCAAGAAATTGCGCGGGAAACAATCGCCCACGCTGAGAGCCATCCTCCTGCCTTTGTCGCCCAAGCAGTGAAAACGCTTTTACATCCCTTCTAAACGCTCCAAACCGGTGACCTGGCACAACCTGTTCAAGAGTTAGTCTCTGTGCTCGAAAACAACTTACAAAGGCTCGAACAAAACGAGGCGACGGCAAAGCGTGAGTTGGCTTACCGCATCACAACAGAGTTGTTGGGGTGGTGTCACGGACTTGCCGGGGACATCGGTGCGGCGGTGGATGATTACACGCGGGGGTTGCAGATCAATCCAAATGAAGTGGGTTTACTTATCAGGCGGGGAACTCTCCAATACGGGGCGAGTCCGCGAGCCATATCAGATCTCGAACGAGCCGTTCAACTTGGTGCCTCCTCGGTATGGCCTTACTTCTTTCTGGCTCACCACTATGGAACCACGAACCGATTTGATCAGGCGCGAGTAGTGTGCGAAAAAGGATTGACTTTGCCAGCATCGAACGCTGTGAAGAGCCGACTGGAAGAAATGCGAGCCATCGCTCTGGCCGAACTTGGGTTCCCATCGGAAGTGGTCCGGGCATCTTTTGAAACTGCGATCCGTTTGGATCCCACGAACGAACAAGCCAAGCGAAACCAGAAGACCTTCGAACAAACGCCCCGATTCCATCCCTCCGGGGAGCGCCGAAAATGGGAGCAACGGGTTGATCGAGCTGTACGACAATTTGGTCTGGCGGAACGGTTGGCCGAGGGAGAGTTTATCGGGGCAGCGTGAAACTCGCGAACGGAGTTGGGCAAGCCTGACTCTCCAGTTGTTCTGCCTTTCGGACGGACCAGAAACTTATGTCAGCTTCTCCGCGGTTTCCGGCCAAATCTCCATCCCCCACACATTTCTATCATTCCCTCCTGTCGTCATACGTTTTCTCCACACTGCCCAACCTTTCGCATCAACTCGACGATTCCCTTGTCATCGCAGGGCAAGCTCTGTTACCGTAGTAAAGGGGAAGGGATCAAAGCAGCGAAACGAACCGAACGTCGTCTGGCAACTTGTTGGCCAATGCGTTCGGGAAGTGGAGCGACCAGAGAAAGGTGGACCGAGGACACCATGATGCGCACATTTATCTTCCTGGCGGGTCTGGTCTTTTTGATTTCGCCGGTCCAGGTCTTGGGCCAAACGGATCCTCTCAAGAAAGACAAGGACAAGAACGAACCGAGCATCAAGGACAAGTTCGGCAATCCGAAAGACTCTCGCAACACGCCTGTCAACGGCAGGGTGTTCGACGAGTGGTTGGAAATCATAAAGAAGTCGCGCGACGAAGCCCTCGTGACCGAAGCCATCCAAATGATCCAGCTCTATGGTGCCGAAACGGCGATCGAGGCCGTCCCTCGGCTGGTCGGCATGCTCGGTCGCCATGTCCCAGGACCTCGGGGGCTCGACACTTCGATCCGGAGCCACGCCATCGCGGCCATCGGTAACATTCTGGCGAACAAAAAAGAGCCCGACCCGAAGTTGATGGCGAAGGCCATTGCCCAATTCCAGCGGATGTTGCGAGACTCGGAAGATCACGTCCGCTTCAAAACGGTCCTGGCCGTCGTCCAACTCGGCCCCGAAGCCTCGGTTCTGGCCAAGTATCTCAGCACCATTACGATCAAAGATCGCCGAACGTGGGAAATTCGATACGCTGCGGCGCTGGCTTTGGGATCGATTGGGGTCGACAAAAACAATGGCCCGAACATTTGGTCGCTGAAGGGGTTGGCTTACGCCGTGGAGAAAGATACGTCCGCCGACGTGCGTGTGACTGCCGTGCGGGCCATCACGTACCTTGGGCCACCGAAGCCGCATCAAGTCCAACTCCGCCAAGACGTGCGAAATGCACTCCTCAAAGCCACGTCCGACAAACACATTCCCGTTCGAATTTGGGCCAACATGGCCTTGATGAACCTCGACGGGAAGTCCGACCCGGCACGCGTGGAGGCCATCGGAAACCTTCTCGATTACAAACAGCGCAATGTTCGCTTCCAGGCCGCACGCGCCTTGACGATCCTTGGCGTCGAGGCCAAGACCCAAGTACGCAATCTCATCAAGGCCCTCGAAGACGAAGACCCCGAGATCGTGTTGCAGGTCATCGTAGCTCTCGGCACACTCAAGGGCCATGGTCGCGCCGCATTGGAAAAACTCAACGCGATCGAAAAAGGCAAAGACGACAAAGGCAAGTACCACTGGCCTCTTCTGTTCCGAAGAGTCGCCGCGCAATCCATCGCTTCGATCGAAGGTCGAAAGATGGAACCAGTCGGAGCGAAGAAGGACAAAGAAGCGGCGTCGAAGTGATGAGACGATCGCTCCCCTTGCGTCTGACCAAATCCCGCCGCTATAACCTTTCCGAATGGAAATTAACTCTTTCTGCGGCGTTACGCCGTGGACGTTGGTGGCTCCCACACAAAAAATGGGACGATGATCTAGAGCCATACAAGTCCGGCTCTGGATCCACGATCCTCTGAAAGTAAGTGCCTTCGCGGAAAAGATTATGCGAGTGTGTTTTTCTCGCCGAAAAGTGAGTCAGCTTTAACTGCGGCGATACGCCGTGGGTGTCCGTGAAACAGTCCCTGAAAGTTGTGCTGTTTCACCCACTCCCAGGAAACAAGTTTCCTGGCAGCCGGTGAAACACTCAATGTGAGGTAAGTGGCTCGTCGGCGGAGCAGCACGAAACACTGCAACCATATTTTGGGTCAGCTTCAACTGCGGCGATACGCCGTGGATGTTCGATTGCACTACCTGTGAAAGGGCAATCAGGCTGGGACGAAGGACTTGTACTTCGTCCCGGCCCAGACTGAACTGAGACGTAAGTGGCCCAATGGAAAATTTGGTGCGTGACCTCTCAATACATGGGGTCACGTCCGATCGAGACCTTGTTGGGGTCGGTGATGTTGATGCCGTATAACCCCTTCACGGTCATTTGCTTGTCGCCTTTTTGCGGCGCGGTCGTGAGTTCGACGATGGCCTCGGGAAACCCGTCTGTGTTGGCCTTGAGTTGAACAATCTTGTAACTCACCAGACGCTTCTTGTGTCGGAGCCAATCGTCATCGACGAAGCGAATTTTGGCGTCCTTCGCAGCCCACTTCTTGGCGTCTTCTCCATTTTTCCATGCGTCCAAAGCTGCTTCGAGCGAAGATTTGGCTCGTTGATAATCCGCGTCCGAAAGACCGGTCGAACTGCAACCGCTCGCACCGAGGATCAACGCCACGAGAAGACACCCGGTCCCAATGGTTCTTTGCATGTCACTCTCCGCTTGAACTTTTCTCCTCGGATTTCTTCTCAAGTTTCTTGTCCGAGGGTTGGTCCGCCGGTTGGATCGGGACGGTCGCTTCGGCGGGCTGAAACTTCACGCCTTCGGTCGGCAAGGCGAACTTGATCTCGATGTGCAAGGACGTTGCGTTCTTGGGAATTCGGATGGCCTCGACCGAGGCCAAAAAAGCACCAGTCGTGCTTCAGCAATCGCGTGCGAGCGGGACGTCGGGAATATACTGCGATTTTTTGTCGCCTTCGAAAAACGTCAACGTCGCGTGGGGCACAATCTTGTAGGGCACCTCGCTCAATTGCAACAACTGCGGTTCCTCGTCTTCCGGGCCTTGGACCTGGAGCCGACTGCTCACGAGGACCGGTCCGTTCTGCTTCCACGTCTTGCCAAGTAAGATTACCGGTGTGACGACGTCGCCTTTGACAGGACGTTTGACGGCGGGCGGCTCTTGGGAACAACCGGTCAACGTTATCGGCAACAAGATGAGGACGGCAAGACATATTCGGGATGTTCGGTTCATAAGCATTCGCGATGAAGGTGGGAAGGAAACGGGCGGGGGTGCTTGGAAAAGTTGCTTTTCGCTCCGCGAAAAGCAACTTTTCGACTGCTCACGGTTTAATCGATTTGATTGACCTCACCGTTCTTGGGGGTCTCGGCAGCACACCAACGCTCGTCGTTGACGGTCGAACTCACAAACCGCACGCTTCCGTCGGCAAAACAACAAAGGATCCCCGCCGAAGTCATGCTCTGAGATTTGAGCGGATGAACGTTCGTCGTTGGTGGTGCAAATTCTGGCTTGCGCATGCAGCGATGCTTCCAAGGTTCGTCGAACGGCCAGACCCCGGGAACGGCGTCCACTCGGTTCACGAACCCCGTTCGAGGCCAATATCCGGTGTAGTATTTCGACGTTGGAGGCTGCAACACCGTGTAGTCCGTCGTCGTCGGCGTGACGCCGTAACCCCAAAGGCTGGCGCCGACACGAGGATTCCCGGCAGGACGCTCGGCCACGGCATATTTTTCGTTGAACATGATCGTGTTCGAGGTACCGTCTTGGACTTGCGGCAGTCGGATTCCGAAGTCCCCAAATAATTGCCAGTTGGCCGAAAAGCTCGTCAGTCCCCAGACAGGATTCGACGTATCGGCCCAATCCGGGACGGGATTGTCTTCGCCCGTGTCGGAATACCACGAAGGGGCGGTGGTGGTCAGGGTGTACGTTCCGGTTCCGTACGTTGGATCGAGCGGATGCTCGAACGTCTTCACGACCGCCGAGCGGGCCGCATCCTGTCCGAGTTGATGGAGCGCGTTCTGCTCCAAGTACGGCAACAAGTGGAAGAAGATCGACCCGGGTTGTCCGCCGTAAACGCCATACATCATTGGCATTTTTTTGTTGGCGTCGTGGGCCGCGTGCGAGGCGAGGCCGATTTGTTTGAGGCGGTTGCGGGCCTCAATCATGGACGCGGCGCTGCGAACCTTTTGGACCGCCGGAAGCAACAATCCAATGAGGATAGCGATGATTGCAATCACGACGAGAAGTTCAATGAGCGTAAAACCATGTCGACATTTCTTGGTCGGCAACATGCGTTGCTCCTTTCGAAGGAGGGAATACGGATTAGGAATGTAAAAGAGGAAAGCCGGAGGCACCTCGGCATGGATGCTGCTGGGATCGAGACCGCAGAGACATCTTGCATGCGAAGAGCAAAAACAGGACACGCCGGTTTGGACTACGGCATTCAGGTGAACCCGGATGAGGCGAAATCACTCATCGGACAAGGAGCGATTCGGGATACCCGGAAAGTGAATAGGCGGGAGATCCTTGAGAGAGGATCAGGAGATACGAGCTGGAAAGTCCAGTTCATGGCTGGTTGGAAGTCAGTAAGTGTGCATAACCATTGGTTGTTGGGATAATGTAACACTCGAGGCCACAAAATTCGAGGGCATTTCCGAGAGAATCCAAAAAATTGGGGAATGCGGAAGAAATGAGTGTCCGATTTCTTGTGAGTGTTACCGACCAAACTCGGTAGTGGATTTGGACTGTGGCACAGGGTTTGTAACCTGTCCAAGAAATAAGAGACAGGTATTTCTCCGAACGCCCTTGCACTGGACCAACACTCTCTTCTCGAAACCAACCCAACTCAGTTCGCTGGCCTTCTCGGCTCTCGCTCCCTATCCAATACTTGAGGCAGCTTCCCCAGTTTCAGATCTTTGAGAGACTCAATTTCTCGAATTCCTGGTCCTCTCGCTTCGTCATCAACAAGGACGACGAAAGGCGAAATCGGAAATATCACGAATGCCGCGGGAGCCTCGTTCGAAACAACGCTTCAGGTCTTGCGGTTGGAGAAGTCGGAATGCAGAACGCGAAGAATATTTGGGCGGAAAGAGTAAACGACCTCGCGAGTGGAGTCCTCCAAGAACACGCCGCCGACGTTGACGTGAACGGACGTTGGCCAGAAGAAAGCATCCAGGCCCTCGCCGATGCGGGATTCTTCGGTCTGACGTTACCCGAACAAATCGGTGGTGCTGGGCAAGGTCCATTCGTCTTCGGCCAGGTCACTCGGGTGATTGCCCAGCATTGTGCCTCGACGGCCATGATCTATCTCATGCACACTTGCGGCACACTCATCATCGCCCAGGCGAAGAACTTCCCGGAGCGAGGCGACGTCTTGAAAGAAATCTCTGCGGGACGTCACCTTTCGACATTGGCCTTTAGCGAACGCGGTTCGCGGAGTCATTTTTGGGCACCGGTGAGCCAGGCCACCGCCGTCAATGGACACCACATTCTGACGGCTGAAAAATCGTGGGTGACTTCGGCCGGACACGCTGACAGCTACATCGTCTCGACACGGTCTCTCGAATCGACCGAGCCGACCGAATCGACCCTGTACTACGTCGCCAAAGGCACAGACGGTTTCCTCGCGAGTGGCCCGTGGGACGGACTCGGCCTGCGGGGGAACGCGAGTGCTCCGATGCGGCTGCAGAAGGTTCGCGTGAGCCCGGCCTCGCGATTGACCGACGAGAAAGATGGCTTCAACGTAATGATGAGCGTCGTGATGCCATGGTTCCAACTCGGCAACGCCAACGTAGCCTTGGGGATCGCCAAGGCTGCCCTCGCCGGAACAACGTCTCACCTGGCAAACGCTGGATTTGCGCACCTAGGCCAACGACTCTCGGGGCTGATGAATCTCCGAGCGAGACTGGCCCAAATGCAAATTCTTGTCGACGTCCACGAAGCCTTTCTCGACAAGGTCGCCCATGACATCGAGAACCCCGGCCCGACCACTATGCTCTCGGTCCTCGAAAGCAAAGCTGCCGCCGCCGAAGCCGCTCTTCAAGTTACCGATCTCGCCATGAAGACATGCGGCGGAGCCAGTTTCAGCAAACACCTGACCATCGAACGCAATTTCCGCGACGCCCGCGCCGGCTGGGTGATGGCACCGACGACCGACGTCCTCTACGATTTCATTGGGAAGTCACTGTTGGGGATACCACTGTTGTGAGAGTTGAGCCGCGGAGCGGCGTCATACCGTAGGCGTGGGCGTGAGCCCGCGTATGTGATGTGTCGGCTCCATTTCCGCGGCCTTACGGCCACGCCTAAGATCTGTCGCCACTCCGTGGCTCAAAACAAAACCATTCTCTCAACCTTCAACTCTCAACAGTCAACCCTCAACCCTCGACTCCAGGAGATCAATACAATGAACCGCCCCCTTATGCATGGCGCCGTCGCTT
>CAYYUU010000333.1:0-7526 GCA_964474955.1 uncultured Alcaligenaceae bacterium
CCAAGCCGCCATCGCAAACACGCCTTTCTGCGAAACATGCAACAAATACATGACTCAGTGGGCTCTGTGGTCGGTGTCTCCGACGGAGTATCCATATGTCTGCGATGCCTTCAGGGTTCTCGATTGGGAGACAGCATTTCGACCGTTACCTTGGCGTGGCGGTAGGAACTACGTTCAAATTGTCGTGTGGAAATGTCGTTGCGATCAACCCAAGTATCTTGAAATGTATGGGCACCGTCGCGACGAGAACGACGTCGAGCTGAAAAGAACACGCGTGTTATCGATACTCGTGACGGCTGAGGAGTTGGAAATTCTGTTACGTGAGGAAGACATCAAGGCCAATACTCCCGCGTAAATCCTCGCACCTTTGGGCAACACCAACCAACATTGTTGCGACAAAAACTCATCCACCCAGCCCTTTCACGGTCACAAAAAAGGTAGATAAAATCATTTTTATAAATGTTTGATTTTAAAGGACTTAGAACATCTGAGCAATTTGGATATACCATTCATACGGTCTTGAATATCTTTGATTAGTCACATGGTCTTTTGAACAGTAGTTCTCAGCAAACCCGTATTTTATGGGGTTTCGATTCAGCTCTATTTTGCATCCTTTTTGTAACCGTGAAAGGGCTGCTCATCCACCCCACGGCCCAAATCCGCCAGTTATGGATCCGACCGCACTCGCGAACGAACGCTCTTCTCGCACGCGTCATTCAACTCACGCGAGTTTTCGTGAAAGCAATCCGAGATTCCGCGGCAATACCTTTGTAGAGAGGTTGGATCGTCAAAAGGGGTGGTCGGGTCCTCAAGAGTTGTTGGCCTGAGATTACTTTTCGCGGAGCGAAAGACCACACTCTCCTAAAGCCCACAACAAACACGACGCTTATTGATCCGACCGAGCGGCTCAGAACTTCTTCCTCCAACCCTTTCGCCATTATTTTTCTGCCTTCATCCTTTTGCCTTCATCCTTTCTCCCGAGGTCCCAAATCTTGACGACTCCGCTTTCACAGGACGTCGCCAACAGCTTGCCGTCGGGACTGAAGGCATACGTGGGCATGATCCCTTTGGCTTGAAAGCGAGCCAGTCGTTTTCCGGTTCGCGTGTCCCAGAGGTAGAGGTCTGTCGATGGATCTTCCTCCTTGGGGTCCAGGCTAATTATTGATTTTTCGGAGATCAATGTTCTTCCATCGGGGCAGAATTTCCCGGACGCGATTTTGTGCGGATGTCCTTTGAGAGTGACTCGAAGTTTGCCTGTTCTGGCGTCACGTAGTTCGATCGTTCTGGGTTTCAGCAACGCCAAAATTTTTCCATCGGGACTGTAGGCCCAACCACTGGCTTTGTACTTTTCGAGAAGTTTACCTGTCGGAAATTCCGTGAGCAGCACGACTTGATTGGGGCCGTAATATGCGACTGTTTTTCCATCGGGACTGAATCCGAGGTGCCAATTTGTTCCATGTTTCTCTTTCTGAATCGAACGGAGCTTCCAGGTCGCGACCTCCCAAAATTTGACGGTTCCTTCCGCATCACACGTAAGGAGGGTCTTTCCATCGGGACTGAGCCGTATACTCACACCGCTTGATGTGCCGACTTTGAGGGTCTTGCGGAGTTGGCCTGTCTTCACGTTCCAGAGCTTGATCGTTAAATCAAACCAGCTGGACGTAAGGAGAGTTCGGCTATCCAAGGTAAATTTCAAGATCGAAGGGTTAGGATTTGGGAAAACTTGAATCAGACGGAGTTTCTTTTTGCCGACTTCCCAGAGTTTGCCTCCGCCCAACAAGCCACTTCCAACCAACGCTTTGCCATCGGGACTGAACTCGATTATCAGGAGATTGTCCATCTTGGCTTGAGTGAGTGTCTTGCCCGTGCGAACATCCAGGCACTTCAAGACCTGGTCTCCACAAACGGCCAGAGTTTTTCCATCCGGACTGAAAGCCAAGGCGGTCAGCAAGCTGGCTTTCGGAACTTTCCAAGTGGCCTTGAGCGTTTGGCCTCTCAACTCCGGAATTTGTCCGAAACCGAAGACGAGAACGAGTCCCATCACGAGCCAACATCTTGTCATTTTGTATCCTCCGTATGAAATGGTCATTCCAGGCAAAGCCAGGGGCTTTGGAACGTCCGAAAATTGTTGCTCTCAGGAGATCACGTTTCCGTCGGCGTCGTACTGATCCGGAGGAGCCCACCCAAAGAAATCGTTATAGCACATCCGCTGCGGACCGACTGTCACGTCCAAGTTCTGGAACGCATCCAGGCGTTTGTGGAACGTATCCAATCCCTCGGCCTCTGCAGCATTTTTGGCCGCATCGATGAACTCGGCAAGAGCCTCTTTCACGGCGAGGTCACCTTCGGTCGAGAACATAGCGAAGGTATCCGGCAGGCGGTACCCCGGAGTCGGGATGAGAAAGCCATTGTGGACGGCATCGTCCATTCGTTCGCGGACTTCGCTATCGTGGACTTCTGGATGGTTTTCCGCGACCGCGCACAACTTTGACAACAATGCAGCGAGCACCTTCTCCATCTCGTTCTCCAATTCTTCGGCATACAAGCAAGGATCGGTGTAGTTGGTGTAGTTGGCCTCGCCGTAGATTAAGAGAATCTCCCCGCGAAAACAAGCAAGCGAGAAAGCTGAACGCGGACACAAAAAAAGACATTGTTGCCAGAGACAACGATGTCTTTTGTATGTTCAACCGTTCGCATAGGTTACTTACGCTTGTTCGAGCGGTCCGTGATCGTCACAGTGGTCACCGTGCGGATGATGCAAGTGACCATCCACAAGATAATCGACGTGGTCGCCATGGGGAACGGCTTCGTGTCCACAGCCGGGACCGTGGACGTGATCGGCGTCGTGACCGTTGCAAGAGTGTTGCGGCGTGCAGTCTGCGGGGTTCTTGGCGTTCACGTCGAGCGAGTGACATTCGACGCCGTTGTCTCCCGGATGATGCAAGTGACCATCGTGGAGGTAGTCGACGTGGTCGTCGTGCTTGACGGCCTTGTGACCGCAATTCGGACCGTGTTCGTGATCATGGCCAGGATGTGTTGGTTGAGTCATTTCTTTTTGTCCTTTCCGTTTTGAGAATTCTTCGGCTTCTTCGATGTTTGTGTTCGAGGTGTCGCGGAAGTCGATCCCTCGGATTCTTTGGCATGCTCGATCGCGTTGTTGAGCAATTCCAGGACGTGCGCATCGGCCAGCGAGTAGAAAATATGAGTCCCTTCCCGCCGCCGAGTGACGAGCCGCTCCGTGTGGAGCAACCGAAGCCGCTGTGACACGGTCGGAAATTTCTCGCCAAGTGCCTCAACGATCTCCGAGACGCACCATTCTCGTTCCGCCAACAGCAGCAGCAAACGCAATCGGCCTCCATCACCGAGCGCTCGAAACAAACGCTCGACTTTTTCGAGAACGGCATCGCGTTCGGGTAGCGCCTGCGCCTTTCGTTCGGAATGGTCTTCCGGATGGCATTGCGGAACGACGTCTTCGATAGTTCACCTCGTCTGAAATTCCTTATTTCAACAACTAATGAAATAATAAAGCAGGAATTGCGATTTGTCAACCGCAGGGGATGACGCGAAGAGGCGAAGGGGCGCAGAAAGAACAAGGAGAACCACGGATCACACGGATGTACACGGATAAAGTCAACCGCTGGCGTAGAATCTCAGCAGTCTGGAGAACTGTGGACAAACGACAACGAACAGAAACAGAAAACTTTTCGCGGAGCGAAAAGCAATTTCTTTTTTTCCTTCGCGCTGTCGCGTGAGGTCGCTGTCTGGCCCGCAACAATAGATTTTCGTTGTGCTGATGTTTTAGACTCGCTACCCTTCCAAATAGAAACCCGCCTGAATGTCTTTTCCCATCCAACATCCAATCGAGGAGATTCGCGTATGAGGCGTCTGTTGCAAGGGGCGTGTGTCGCCTTGGTGTTGTGCCTCGTGGTCGTCTTCAGCCAGACGGGCCGAACGGCAGACACTCCCGCCGAAAAGGCCGCCCTCAAATTGTTCAATAGCCTGACCGACGAGCAAAAGAAGGCTGCGCTTTTACCGTTCAATGCCCCCGAGCGATACAAAGAGCAGTTCCCAGCCGTGAAGCGAAAAGGCTTGCCGCTTTCGGATTTGAAGAAAGAACAAATTGCATTGCTCAACGAGGCCATCAAGGCCATGACGTCCGAATATGGGAGCGAGCGTCTCATGCAGCTGGCGAAGCAAACCCCAGCCAAGCGGCGATACCTAACGTTCTACGGCGATCCTGGCAAAGGAAAGTTCGCGTGGCGTTTAGCCCAACACCATTTGACCTTGGTGTATGTCGAGTTCGGAAAAAAAACGCCGGACGAATTCGGACCAATTTTGCTCGGCGGCAATCCCGTGCGAGACATGTGGGACCAGGAAGACCAGTTGTTCTTGAAGCTGTATGCGAGTCTCTCGAAAGAAGAACTCAAACAAGCAAAAATCATGAACCGGAAAACCAAAGGACTCCAGGTCGGCAAGATGAACGAGAAGGCACGCGAGTTGGCCCACGCCCTCTTAAAGAAACGGACCGAAGTCTTTGCGCCGTTCTATCGAAAAAACTTTGAGATTCAGCTGAAGAAGGAAGGCGGGATCGATAAATTGTATTTCGGGGTCCGTGCCAAGGACGCCACGAAATCCCACCACAAGGGCGGCAGATACTACTGGCAGTATGCTGGCGAACGTGTCCTCTGCAACTGGCAGACGCAGGGCAATCAACACATCCACACGACCCTCAAGGCGCGACCGGCGAAGAAGTCTTAACCATATTGCTCGGCCAGGATGCCCCATGCGAATCGCGCACTTCATTCATCGCTATCCGCCCGCCCTTGGTGGGTCGGAAGCTTACTTCGCCCGACTGAGTCAATATCTGGTCGGGCGAGGCCATTTCGTCCGAGTCTTCACGTCCAATGCGCTTGACCTGACGGCCTTTTGGTCACCCCGAGGAACTTGCCTTCCTGCCGGTTCGACGATAGAACACGGAGGTTTCGGGACGACCTGTCGGAGCGAAATCGACCAAAGAACTGGAGTCGAAGTCGTGCGATATCCGCTCTGGCGATGTCGTGGTCGCCGCTATGTCCTCAAGCCGTTGTCGCTGTTTCCGCACCGGCTCTGGCAATGTTTGACGATGCCGTGCAACCCCATCAGTTTCCGCATGTGGGCCGACGCGAAACAAACATCTCAGAGATTTGATGTCGTCCACGCGACGGCCTTTCCGTATGCGTGGCCCATTGCGTGTGCGTGGCGTTTGGCCCAACGCCAACGAATTCCCTTCGTCGTCACTCCGTTCCTGCACACGGGCAATCCAGATGATCCCAAGGACCCCGTGCGGCTCGCGTACCTTGCGCCAAAGTTACTCTGGCTGCTTCGTCAGGCCGATCTCGTCTTCGTGCAAACTCCGACCGAGCGCCAGGCTTTGTTGGAGCGTGGCTTTCAGGCTTCCAAGATCGTTCTCCAAGGTCTTGGAGTCGACCCTCAAGAATGTACAGGCGGAGATAGATCCCGCGCGAGGCAGCAGTGGGGATTTGACCACCAAACTCTGTTGATTGGTCACCTGGCCAACAACAGCGACGAAAAAGGGACCGTGGATTTGTTACGGGCCGCGGAACAACTTTGGCGTCGTAGCTTTCCATTTCGAGTCGTCCTCGCCGGACCGGAGATGCCGAACTTCCAACGCTTTTGGCAGACCTTCACGCCCAAGCAGAACGTCGTTCAGCTGGGAAGACTCACCGACGAACAAAAACGTGATTTTTATTCGGCCATCGACATCTTCGCGTTGCCGAGTCGGTCCGACTCCTTCGGGTTGGTGCTCCTGGAAGCATGGGCCAACGGAGTTCCAAACATCGGATACCGAGCTGGCGGAATCGCCGACGTCATTCGCGATCAGCAAGACGGCTTGTTGATAGGGTGCGGGGACGTGAAAGGCTTGGCGTCCGCCTTGGAGGCGTTACTTCAGAACGAAGGACTACGGCGACGATACGGAGCGGCTGGGAAGGCTCGGCTCGGGCGGGAATTTTGTTGGGCGGAGAAGTTGGAAATTGTCCATCAAACAATGGTCCGACTTGCGTCGCAGTCAGGTTCGCCAACGAGAGAAAGTCTGTGGCAACAAAAAGGCCACCTCAACGAGAAGGTGGCCTGGGACTGGCCATCGGACCGCAGTGTTCAACGAGCCTGAAAAAAAGCCTCACCCATGGCGAGGCAGCGACTACAATCATTTCTTAGTGGCAGCCGAGCCCGTAACCTGCACCGACGTATCCGGCGCCACCGCAAGGAGCAGGATATGCAGGGGCGCATGGCGAGTAGGTCGGAACCATGACAGTCGTCGTGTAAGGAACCGTTCGGGCCTGATACTGGGTGACGGTGACCATTTCGGTAACGGGCTCACAAACAACTCGGTATCGAGTGGCCGTGCGAGTTTCTTGCTTGAAGGTCGTAACAGGAACCATGACGGTTTCTTCTTTCGGAACGACTTTGCAGACTGCTCGCATGCCTTGACGAGTTTCCGTCTTGTACTTGGTCACGGCGTAAGTTTCCGGTCGGGTCTCCGGAACGACTTTACAAACTGCTCGCGTAGCTTGACGAGTTTCCGTCTTGTACTTGGTCACGGCGTAAGTTTCCGGTCGGGTTTCCGGGACGACTCGACAAACCGTTCGGGTAGCTTGACGAGTTTCCGTTTGGTAAGTCGTGACCGGAACGTTGACGGTGTAAGTGTAAGGAACTTGTCGCATGACGGTTCGCGTGATCGACTGCATCGTCGTGCAAGGAGTGTAAGCGACGCCACCACCGAAGCCAGCGCCATAGCCCATGCCGTAGCCACCACAAGGCGAACCACAGGGCGAACCACAACCACCACCGACGCCAGCGCCGTAGCCCACACCGTGGTCACCGCAAGGATTAGCAACGGCCGTAGCCACCATCGTCGTGACCGGAACTTGCTGAACGACCGTTTGCGGAACGCATCGGTATGCCGTGACAGTTCGCTGGACGTTCGTCGTGACCGGAACGTTGACAGTGTAGTTGTACGGAACTTGCTCGGTCACTTGCTTGTAGTAAGTTCGGTTGACAGTGACGTTTTCGGTGTAAGGAACGTTGACGGTGTAGGTGTACGGAACTTGCTCGGTCACTTGTTGATAGACTGTGCGAGTTCGCTGTTCCTGAGTCGTGACCGGAACGTTGACGGTGTAGGTGTACTCTTCCGGAACGGTTTTCGCAACCATTCGCGTGACTTGCTGCTGAACTTGAACCGGAACCATTTCTGTGCGGTAAGCCGTGATGGTTTGGGTCGTGTACCCGCAACCGCCTGCCATTGGAGCGCCATAGCCGACGCCGTACCCGGCACCATATCCAACGGCACCGTAACCAGCGCCACATCCAACCGCGACCGCGCCACCACCACCACGGCGACGGCCACCGAAGGCATCGACATCAGTCGTCGCCGCCAGTGTGACCATCGCTGCTAATGCCAAAACAACCAACCTTTTCATAGCTCGTACCTCAAGGAGAACAAGATGGCCAGAAAACACAAACAGGAG
>CAYYUU010000334.1:0-7517 GCA_964474955.1 uncultured Alcaligenaceae bacterium
CAGTTAAACCCGCTTCATAGGGGTTCATATTGAAATCGCCAACAACAAAGGTATTTTGATGCCCTGTTTCGTCTTCAAAACGTGCAATCTCTCTCGCCAGATTGGTGGCTTCCAACGCTTGGTCGACTTCGGACCAGCTGACTTTACTGTGAAAGTGGACGCCACAAAGCAGTAGTTCAGGTAAATCGGAAACACGAATACTTCGGATCGTGTAATGACCGAGGTTACTGTTGAAACGGTCAAGGATGGAATCCTTCCTGAGCCGCGTCAGGATCCGAACTTTCTTGGAAAGGCTCAGTGGAACTTGAAATTGTTCCTCGCTATGCTCTGCTAAAACTTTAATCAGGTCTTCGTCGGAATATTCACATTCCGCGAGTAGCACAATGTCGGCCTGAACGTATTTGACCAGACGTCCAAGTCGATGCCCCAACCGGCTCTTCTGCATGTTCCAGAACAGAAACGAGAGAAGTCCTGCTGCCAAAGTTTGAACTCCTCAAGTTTGATTCTGATCGTTGATTCGACCATCACCATAACGGCTCCATCCCAAGTTGTCGCCGCAACAACGCTATCTGTCCGGCGTGAATCATTTCGTGGTTGGCGCACCACATGAGCGATTCCCATTTCGTCTTCACGAGTGGGTGCGGAGCCAGAATCTCAGAGTCCATATCACTCTCCGGCAAATCGCTCAGTTCCTCAAGCAAACGCTCGTGAACTCGGTCGAACGTAATCTGGATTTCTTGGAGCGATGGATAGAACCCACGATCATCTGTCGGAAACGAACCTTTTCCGAATGCGTTCAAGAATTCCTGAGATATCAAATTGGCATCATCTGGTTTTTCGCCACGCAATCGAACCATGCCGAGACGATACTCGGCCATTGCAAGATGTCCGATTTGCCAAACTATGTGGGTAACCCCCGCTGGCATATCGAACCATTTGTCCGTGGGCGTTTGAGCCAGAAAACGCTTCGTATAGTTTCGTGCGAAAGTTATCTGTTCGATAGCTATGTTTATTCGCGACACGACATCCAGTCCTTTCTATCGACGGAGCAAGAATTCCTTGGTGTTCAGCACGGCCCAAAGTAAGTCCTCGGTAGTTCGTTCGAGGTTGGTGGCTGTTCTCATCCGTTGGCTGATGGCTTCGAGTTCTCGCTGTGTGGGATATCGAGATAGCGCCGCCAAATAGAACTCAGTAATAATAGTTTTCGCGTCGGCCTTCTTCTGGATGAGTCGGCGGACTCGTGGAGATTCGTTGACCTTGCGAATGATCATGTCGCCGGAGATCATTTGGAAAGCCTGGTTCAAAGTCGTAGTGCTTTGCCGTTCGCATTCGCAAGCGAGCAGTCGATCAGGACGTCCGAAAACTTGCAGAAACTTTGGCGCACCGAGTACACCCGGCAATTGCACAGCTCGCGTCCCTTTGGGATGGCCCTTGAAGTTTTCGGGTACTTCGGTGACCTGAGAAATCGCGTCGAGGAGTTGTTCTGCCGAAAGTAGCCGCGGGTGAACGTGCGAAAAATTGATTTCATCGTCTTGATTCGTTTCGGTCGTCTTCGATGAAAGTTGATAGGCCCGCGTATTCATAATGCGGCGGATTAAGTATTTCTGATCGAACTTATGTTTGACAAAGTCGGCGGCGAGTTCATCGAGTAACTTTTCGTGACTCGCAGGGTTCGATACGCGGAAATCATCGACCGGTTCGACGAGCCCGCGTCCCATCAAGTGATACCAGATGCGGTTGGCCATCACGCGAGCAAAGTATGGATTATTCTTTGTGGTCAACCAAGCGGCGAGGGCCTTCGGTCGGTCGCCATGTTTCTTGACGTTCGCGACGTTCCCGTTCGGCAAGAGAGGCGGCATATTTTTTCCAGTCTTCGGGTGCGAAACTTCGCCCTTCTTGCCAATCGAAACGAGCATCTCGCCATTCAACTCGTGCTTGTCGAGTTTGTCGCGGCGTTTGTTCTTGACCATCTTCGTTTCGATGCGAGCGAAACACGCCGAGAGACCGAAATAGTCTTCTTGTGTCCACCGATCAAACGGGTGATTATGACACTTCGCACACGCGATCCGCACGCCCATAAATAAACGCGCCGTCGTCTCCGCCGCGAGTTGGGGCTTGAGATTCGTGCGATAATAATTCGCAGGTGGATTCTTATATGTACTGCCACGGCCCGTGACTAACTCTCGGGCAAATTGATCGAGTGGTTTGTTATCAGCTATACTCTTACGAATCCAACGATGGAAATACTTCACGCCGTTGACGTCGACTGCCTTCTCTTCGACTCGCAATAAGTCAGCCCATTTCAAAGCCCAAAAGTCGGCATATTCAGGACGTTCTAACAGTGAATCGATGAGTTTCTCACGTTTATTCGGCTCATTACTTTTCAAGTATGTTGTTGCTTCTTGAATGGTCGGCAATTGCCCGCATACGTCGAGATAGGCACGTCGCAAGAACGTAGTTTCGTCGGCCTCTGGAGAAGGAACGAATCGTAGTTCTTTGAGTCAGCCGAAGATTTCGCGGTCGATGTAGTTGGTCACGCGAACCGGCTTCCAGCGAAAATTCTTTCGCTTGGGAACGAACGCCAACCGAACCGGTTGTTGTTTGTTGAGGTAGCGAACAACAACAGTAACTTGGGTGGATTTCGAAGCCGTGACCAGACCGGCTGGCGACACCGTGATGGTCTCCATACTTGGCTCATAGGTCGCCATGTCCGTCACGTCTCGCTGGGTTCCATCTGAAAATGTGGCTCGAGCGACGATCTGTTGTTCGCGTTCGTCGTGATGCAGCACTCGATCTTTTGGGAAGACTTCAAGACGGCTCACGACCGGGACTTTCCCTTCGTCGGGCCGAGCGCCTTCCGCAATCCATCGCCGGAGGATTGCGTATTCCTTAGAGTCGCGGCTGAATCGAACTCCGCCTTCGTGGGGCAGACCTCCGGCAGGTTTTTGCAACAACAAACTTCTGTCGGGTTGGTGCAAGTTGATCCGCCGACCTGTCGTGTCTCGCGTCAAGCTCTGAAGATCAAAGTCCGCGTCTTCGCCTCGAAGTGACAATCGAAATCCGTTCTTCCCATTGAAGTTGCCGTGGCAAGTCCCGGCGTTACAACTCGCCTTACTGAAGATCGGCGTGACGTCGTTGCGAAACGTGAATCGATGGCCTCGATTAACATTCTTGACAACAACAGGGACGGAGACGGATTTATCTCCATACTTTGCTGTCAATTTTGTCGTGCCGTTCGCCCGTCCGACAACGGTGTGATTTTGAAATTTCGCGAGCGTGTTGTTCTCGGTTTTCCATTCGGCAAGACGAGTGAGATCTTTGACCGAACCATCCGAGAACTTCCCCGTTAACGATATCTTCTGGCTGGCATCTTTTCCGCTGAGTTGGATCGCGGGCGGATAAGCGACTAACGTAACGAGCCTGCGCACAGATTCCTGAGAGTGCTCTGCGGCAAGCAGATCGTCACAAATGAGAAACGCAATTGCACCGACAACGGCCAATGAAATATACGGACATCGCATGGACCAACTCCCCGGAGTAGGCCGACATTATTGGGATTCAAGAACGCGTAAGAGTAATGGTACCGGATGGGAAGACGGCGTGCCAGCAAGAGCTGGCGATGGCATTGCCAAGGCGAGTTGCTACTATCGGAACCGTTTGGATTCGTCTGGTCGGAATCCCTCATCTGGTCGTGGCCGAGAATCGTTCGGCAAGCGTCGTTGGTCTTTGGCGGGATCGGGCCTCCAATCCGGTTCGCCGAGTTGAGCGGCGATCGACTTGTTGCGCAGGACGATCCGCCGAACGAAGTACCAATACCCAGACCGCAACCACCAGAACGGGAGAGATCGAATGTAGTTGGTATGGTGGTAGGTCGATTCTTCGAGCGACAGGAGGATGTCCTGGGAGATTGGTGAGCAGCCGAACCTCTCCTCCACAAATTGTTGGCTCTCGCAGTGTCGCCTGTGAAGTTCGTCCAAGGACACACCGGGGAATGCCTCGGTGTGAACCTCAGGGGCAGGCGGAAGCAGGAGCGCGTCCCCGTGGTCGGAAGTGTTAATTTCTGTCCCGTCGTTGTAATATGTGGCGAATTCGAGGACTACGAAAATCTGGATGTGGGTGAGAACGAGCCCGGCCTTGGTGTCCGGATTGTACCAACCCGCAAGATTCGCCGTCTGGCCCCGTTGCCACTGGAAATGGTAGTAACTCGCGAACTCAAATCCATTGGCGAACGCCCACTCGTCGACCCGATCCACATCATCCAGAAACGCCGAGTCATCGATTCGATCGACCGGATGGAATAACCCGCTCGGTTTGTTCAACCAGTAAATGGACCGCGCCGTTGTGAACGTGATGATGAAGAAGGTTAAGACCACGAACGCGACGGCTATGCTCACCAAAAGCCCGATGTTCAAAGTACACCTCCTGGTGTGCGCCATGCCTTCAATACCGACTCTCCGAGTCGAGCTGTTCAGACCCGACTCTCCGAGTCGAGTTGCGAAATGATAAGCAACCGAAAACCGGACATCTATTTATTTTGCGTTCCGAGTGTGTCTACTACTTCTGGTTACGGCACACGGAGTGTGCCTACTACTACATCAACGAAACTGATCCGGCCCTTCCACGCGAATATTCGTTTCTTGCTCGGCCACGTCCGGACTTTCGTCGGTGTGGAGGTCGTGCCGGAACTCGTGCCTCCAGTTTGGATAACCAAGTTGTTGCGCAATGGATCGGTTGCGCATCATGGGCATGCGAATGAGGAACCAATAGAGCGTTCGCAATCTCCAGAAGGGGAGCGATTTGATGTAGCGGGTATGGTCGCGGGAGGTTTCCTCCAGTTCGTCGTGATGGTCCGGTGGGTCATGCCGGACGACGTCGAACTTGGATTCGATTAACCCACAGCTTTCGGCATGACGTACGGCGAGTTCGTCCAAACTCGCTCCGGGGAAAGCCTCGACGTGGTGACTCGGTGGGGTCGGCATGCACACCGTTTCGGAGTCGTTGGATGTGCCGACGCACGTTCCGTCTTCGTAGGTCGTCCCGAAATGATGACTGAATTTCGTGTTGATGCGGATAAGGAGGATTCCGGTCCGAGTCCTTCGATTGAACCACCCAGCAACAAGGCCCATGACTCCCTGGACAACCTCGAACTCATAAAACTGCAAGAATAGATAGCCCCGCGGGATCGCCCAATCATCGACATCATCCACGGCATCCAAGAAGGGTCGGTTCCGCATTCTCGCAATCGGCCGGAAGCGATCCCCCGGCTTGTCCATATCTTGGATCGTTTGAGATAGGACGAACATGAGAAATAGTGCAATGAACAATAGCAAGACTACGACTACGATAACCATCCACAAGAATAGGCTCACTTTTGCCCCTTTCGTCAAAGCAACTTTCGGAGATCCGACTCGTATTTCTTCCACTCCCTTCGCGTGCCCGCCAACCACTCCGATCTCGAACGAGGAAATTCCTCTGTGGCCACTCTCCGCTGGTCCCATAGAGTAACATCTGTGTGTGCCTGTCAGTCGTGGTCAGTTCCACTCTCTCATTGACTCGCCTCCCTACTATCCATTCAAGTCCTATTGTTTATTCGCGTAATTCGAACGCAACTTCCTTTGCTCGGCAATTCGTTTTTTGGCGGGACGCATGGGTGAGTGTGGGACCATTGATTCTTTACCGAACCTCTCTGAAGAACCGAGGGATTGAATGCCTCTCAACGACCAATATTCTCAGATTGCATTGCAGATGCCGGAAGACGCCATGGCCGAGGAACTTCGCAATGGGTTGACCGGCAGACAGAAAACTCTGTCACCGAAATGGCTCTACGACGAGAATGGCTCTCGCTTATTTGAACAAATCTGCGAACTACCCGAGTATTACCCGACTCGCACGGAACGGAAAATTCTGCAGTCAGATTCCGCCAAGATCATCAAGCTTTGCAACAGGCCATTGTCCCTGGTCGAGTTGGGCAGCGGAAGTTCCAAGAAAACACGCCACCTCATCGATGCGTGCCTGAAGTACCAGACGAGCTTGACATATCACGCCATCGACATTTCTCCTGCTGCGCTGGACATGGCCGCCGATTGGATCGTTAGCGAGTACGATTCAGTGGAAGTAGTGGGGCTTGCAGGGGACTATGAGGCCGCACTCGAATATCTCGACGGGCATACCGAGTTTTCAAAACTCTACGCGTTCTTGGGCTCCACCCTTGGAAATTTTCCGGACGCAGAACTTGCTCCCTTCCTACAAATGATCCGCTCGCACATGACCGAAGAGGATCGCTTCCTCGTCGGCGTCGATTTGTTGAAATCCGAATCGGTCTTGATCCCGGCCTACGATGACGCTCAAGGTGTGACGGCCGAATTCAACCTGAACGTCCTGGCAAGACTGAATCGAGAATTCGATGCGAACTTTGATCTCGGTGCGTTCCGCCACCGTGCTGTGTTCAACTCAGAAGTCAGCCGGATCGAAATGCATCTTGTGAGCCAAAAAGCTCAACAGGTGAACGTCCGCGGCCTCGATTTGGTTCTGGATTTCCAGAATGGCGAATTCATCCACACGGAAAACTCTTACAAACGCTCCGAAGAAACCGTCCAAAAGATTTTTCACCGCTTCGGCTTCGAACTCGTTGAGGCCTTCAAAGACCCCGACGAGTTGTTCGCGCTGATGTTGCTCCGGTAGGTGCGAGTTATTTCTTCGCGATGGGCCGCAACTCGACGATTTGAAATTCTTCGAAGTGCGCAACCCCGCCGACGCTGGCGAGGCGAAATTCAGGCCGTTCCGCAGAATGCCGTCGCAGCTTCGCGATGCGTGAACCTTGAACCAGGACATACCAGTATGGTCCGCGTCTCTCGATCCGAACTTCGCGAAAGGGACGCGCGATGCCAGAGAGAGGTTCGAGCGTCCGGAGCGGTGCCCGGGCCGAGAACGTCCCGTGGTCTCCGGACTGCTGGCCGACCTCGGCGGTGCCCTCGTTTTCGATACGCAGCACATGCCGTGGTGCTTGCTCCTCGCCATCTCCTGCGAGGATGCCAAAATGGACCTCGACTCGTTTGGCATCACGCAAGTCCAAGCCGAACGTCAAGCGGTAGTTGCGGTAATCATTGACCTCGCGCTGGATGATCCCAGCGCCGGCGAGAACGATGCCCTCTTCGAATCCTTTGGTGGACTTCCATTGCCCTTCCCGGAGTGTCCAATCAGAAATCGACTTGCCCTGGAACAACACATTGGGTTGCCCGACAGGTTCCATGGGAATTTCGCGGGGTGGCCGAGTGAAGTAATAAAAACCCGCAATCGCTGTCGCGGCGACCAGGAACACGGCGGCGAATAACCCAAGAAGAAACTCGCGGTTTCGTAGTTTCGTCCGCTTTGGACCATTTCTGGAGGAGCGTTGGTCGAACGAATCGTTCCCGCCTCTTACGCCTTCAGCATGGTGCGAGGGAAAGGCCCCGTTCCCTTGGAGGATGGCATCGATCTGACGAATGAGGTCTAGGTAGTTGTCAATCCGTTCGTCGGGA
>CAYYUU010000335.1:0-7194 GCA_964474955.1 uncultured Alcaligenaceae bacterium
GGCGGACACCGTGCGGAAGAACGTCTGCGCTTCACTGAGATCCGCCCCCAGGCGATACATCGCCCAGCCCGCCCACTCGTCCGCTTCGGATTCCTCGGCGAGGCTATGGCCGCCGTTGGTCGTATGCCCGCCCAGCAAGTGCCCCACCTCGTGCGTGAGCGCTCCCACCGCGCGCCAGTTGTAGCCCGCCCCCGTCGCGAGCGGTCCGACGCAATCGAGGTCGACGCCGATGACCTGTCGGCCAAGCACCGTCGCCGCGTAGGCGCATCCTTTCGCTTCGGGGTCCAGCACCACTCGCACGTCATTGTGGAGCCCCGTCATCGCCAGCACCTCGGTCACGAACGCCTTCATGCGGCGCTGCTCGGCCGCAGGACGAGTTGCCTCAACCCCTGCGCCCGTCAATAGCTCCACGAGCGCCAGCCCACCGAGCGTCATAATGTTTAACGTGTGGCCGAACGAGAACAACCCGATGAGCGCCACCAGAATCGACAGCGGAATCGACAACGCCACGATCCACGTACTCTGGAGGCTCCCAAGAAACAACAGCACCACGAGCGACGCCAGGATCGCACCGAGCACGGCCTCGGACTGGACGTGGTGCAAGGCATCCCGAACGTACTGCGACTGGTCGAACGCTAACTCGACTTCGACGTCTTCGGGAACGACCCCCCGCTCATAGAGTTTGGGCAAGAAGTCCTTGATGTTGTCCACGACCGTCACGGCGCTCGAACCGGCCTGCCGCAGCATCGGCAAGTAGACCGCCCGTCGACCATCCACCCGGACGATGTTCGTCCGCCAACGCGTGCCGTCGACGACTTCCGCGACGTCCCCGAGGTAGACGACCTTTCGGCCATCGGAATACACCGGAATCTTTTTGAAGTCCTCGATGTTTTGGACCATCGCGTTCGAACTGACGTAGTAGTTCTGGTTGCCGATCCGCATCTCGCCCGTCGGGATGACCTGGCTCTGGGAGTTGACGATCTGGGCCACGTCCATCGGCGACATCTTCATCGCTTCGAGACTGCGAGGATGCACGTAAACCTGGACTTGACGGAAGACCCCACCAAACGATGGAGCCGTGGCCAGCCCTTCGATACCGGCCAGTTCCTCGCGAATTCGGGTCCGCGTCAGGTCGAGCAGGAACTTGTCGTCCCGGCTGCGACTCGAAATGACGAGGTTCCCCACGGGGACAGCTGCTGCGTCATACTTGAGGATACTCGGGGGCAACATCCCTGGCGGCAAGTTCTGCATCTCGCTGTTGACCAGCGCGATGACCTGGCTCGCGGCAATGTCGGCGTCGACCTCGGGGCGGAAGTAGACCTTGATGATCCCGATACCCAGGAGGGAGCGCGACTCGATGAAGCTCAATCGGTCGGCCTTCGTGAGTGCCCGCTCAAGAATTTTGGTGACGCTCTGCTCCATGTCCGGGGCGGGCATACCGCGGTACGAACAGAAAATCACGACGACTGGTACTTTGAGGTTTGGCAGGATGTCGGTGGGAGTTCGCTGGTAACTCAGGATCCCAAGGACGGACACCAACATCATCCCCACAACTACGGTGTGGGGGTTGGCGACTGCGGCACGAACGAGCCACAACATGCGAGTGTATCCCCTGGATGGTTGGTAAAAGGTGGAAGGTGGAAGGCCCAAGGCTCAACGTTGAGGGGTTGGAGAGTTGAGATTGAGAGCCTGAGAATGGTGAGTTGAGAGACAGAGGGGGCACGTTTTGGTTCGTGGGACAGGTTTTTAACCTGTCCCTTTTCTTCCGGACAGGTTTTTAACCTGTCCTACGGAAATCCCGATCTCAAGAATTTGCCTTTTCTGCCTCTCGACTTGCAACTTTCGGGCTCGCAACCCTTCTACCGTTCAACTATTGTGCCTCTTGTGTTGCTTCCACCATTTTGCCTTTCACCTTCTCTCATCGGGGTGGAAGCAGGGTTGCTCGCGGGGGCAATGGAACCGGTTGACTGTGTTGTATCGGGAACCCCGAGGGTCGGGGAGCGTTATTCACGTCCAACAATTGTTGGGCCGGTAAGCCCAGGGCGAACAACAATCGAAATCTAGCTCGCTCATATTCCGTCACGGCCTGGAAATACGATTCAAGAGTATCGTTCAAACCCCGGATCGAATCTAAGGTTTCGAGCGGACGGCCCTCACCAGCCTTAATTCTTGCAAAATTCAACTTAATGTTACGGAACACCGGTCCGTCCGGTTCTCTATCTTCGCCAAAGAGAGAATGATCGAGCACTCGGACCCGTTGGAGCGACCGCTGCACCTGTTCGTGGGCCTGCACGACTTGGGCCGAAATTTCGTAGGCAGTCTGGAGTTCGCGGATTTTCGCAATTTCGTGGAACGCCCGTTGTTCCCGCCAGGCGGCTATGTTGCCGAAGCCGAAATTCTCAAACCTCCAGAAGAGCCCGATGTCGAAATCCGTCCGTGGTCCGAATCGGTCGATTTTGTTGCTCGGTCCAAATATGTTTTGCCCGCCCACAGTCCCAACGATCAACGGACTGCCACCAAAGCCACCTGCATTATAGCCTACGGTGAGGTTCGGAATAAAGGGCCTCCATTTGGCGGCCTTGAATCTGGCCTATGTCGCCTGCACGATGGCCTGATTCTCGGCAATTTCCGGGCGCGTGTTCAGTGCGAATTCGACGAGGCTCTCGACGGAGACGTTGGCCCAGTCTTGCCCGGGGACCGGCAACGGAAAGCGATAGTCCTCCAACGGGACGACCATGAGCCCAGGCGGAAGTTGCAGCAACTTCGTCAAATCTGCCATCGCCACGCGAAGTTCACGGAGTCCCTGGACGGCTTCGTCCTGACGCCGCAGCACGTCGACTTCGACCCGGGCTTGTTCTGCGGGAGAGGCATTTCCCGCGTCCACAAAGTCCTTGATGAGAGGGAGCAAGCCTTTCACGTCGGCCCGTAAATCACTCTTACTCTGGTCGGCCATGAAATCAAGCGCCAGCTTCGCCCTGGCCAGCCGACGACGCCCGCGAAGAACTGAGAAGTAGACTTGGGCAACTTGATGGATGGTTTTGTTGGCGACACGTTGTTGTCCCGCTTCCGAGGCCGCCACCACATACTTCGCGGCGATCGGAGCAAACAATGCGTCCCCAAAATTGAATACGGTCCGAAGCGTTCCCCCGGTGAACAGAGAATTTCGGTTCACGTCCAGGATGTTCCCGTTGGCCTGCTGGATGCGCCCCTCGTGATCGACGAACGACGTGTCGAACCCAATCGTCGGCAACGTCAAGGTCTTGGCTTGCAGCTGACGGGCCACGGCCTGATTCACGAGTTGCCGGGCGACCTGGATGTCGAGGTTGGCCACGTACGCCAGTCGGAGGGCGTCGGGCAATGTAATTCCGATGGCCGTTGTTCCTTCGGGTATGAGCACCCCGGGATGGAATGGACCTGGCTGTTTTGGAAATTTGTATTGGGGGGGAAGTCTAGTGGGGACGCCAGAAAATGGCACGTCATCGTCGCTCTTTTTCTGTTTCAAATTGTTACGGTCTTTTTTTTCCTGATTGTTTTCTCCGTTCGCGTCCTCGCCCATCCTCGCCGGAGGAAAAGAGCGAGGAACAGGACCGCCAAGTCGTGTTGCGCCCACTCGGTGTCGTGTGCCATCGCTTGAAGGACTCGGAAGATACTGGCCGACGGCGGGTCCCGAAAAGGCCAACGTAAGCAGGAAGGCGAACGCCAAGCTCGTCCAGGTCCGGATTTGTGCAGTACATTGTCGTTGATTCATGATCCACCCCAAAGATTCCCCACCTTGCCTGGCCCGAACGAAACGACCGAATAGGTTACGAGTGTGGTCCACGCAACCTGGGACACGTAAGGTGGGACACCTCCCGGTCGGGACGTACCGATACGGTCAGTGGAATAAGAATTATCATCAGTATCGGCACAACGGATTCGAACGCTCGAATCAATTTCGGAAGCTGGAATTTGTTCCGCTTTGGCGTTGGGGAAGGCAGGTCTTGCAAGTCCCGGTTGTTGTCTTGGTCTTGATTTTGAGGTACGGCTGCGAAGCTGACGCTTTCGGAATAACTCTTGCCTTACTAAACAATTCGCCAGCCGACTAACTCCTCCATCAACAAATAGAAGAGCTGAGCGTTCGCCAAATCCGGCACTCGAAATTCGTACCCCTTCCGACTGCCGAACCAACCTTTTTTCGAACCGACGGGTATGAACTTGATGATCCCCTGGCCGATCGTGACGTCTTCGATTTCGTCGGCGTAGACTTCGTGTTCCTCGTAGCCGTCGAGACAGAAGATCATGAACCCCTCTCCGAGCTTCAGGTATTTTTTGCCTTTGAGTGCGAAAAATACGGTTCCGTCTTCTTCGAGTTCTTGCTCCACTTGTTTCAATAAGTAGACGGTCCAAGACGCCTGGGCCGAGAGCCCGAAGTGATAGAGGTTCGTGGATTCGGGGTAACCTTCCTTGCTGCCGTGGGTCCCGTTGATGCTGTAGAGTTTCTTGCCGTCGACGTCGGTCCACTCGAACGAAAAGGCCGTGTGTTGGTAGACCCCGTTGGTGTAGTGGAGGACGGTTCCGGTGCGAAGGTCTGCGGCGTCCTCGAAGACCAATACGTCTTCGGTAGTGATGTTCTCTCGCGACCCGGAGCACTTGAAGCGGGCCAGGCCGAATTCTCCGACGTAGCTGCATTCGTGGGAAAAATGGGCGACGAAGAACCCAATGACGAACCCGACGACAGAAAACAGAGCGTACCAGAACAGTTGCCACCCGATGCTCGTCACGCCCGCGAAGTAGACGATGAGCCAGGCAATCCCAATACCGATGAGCGCCAACACGCCCATCGAAACCAGATAGGCCCAGACCGGCCAGGGTTCGATGTCCGTTTGGAGGGTCGTATACGCGCTATGTATCCGGCCCAGTTCGCGTGGGGGTTCGACGAAGAACTCGGCGTTTTCCGGGAGCAGTCCACCGCCGTGGTCGACGTCGGGGATTTCGCCGAGGTCATACTGACTGTCGCTTTGGTAGGCATCGGGAATGGTCAACTCGCCCATATCCACTCCGCCTCGACGATCGCCGCGGGTAAGCAAGTCCGAGAATCGGTGGCCCTCTAAGTCCGATTCCCGTCGGCTTTTGGAACCGACTTGGGGAGGAAGTGGAGGGGGCATCTTTGTGTGCGGAGAACTGGGCGCCGTCAGGAACCGGAGACACTTGGGACACTGGACGTCGCGCCCGGCGTCTTGAGCCATGACCTCAAACCTCGCGCCGCAACCACATTGTGCCATGATCGCCATTTGCCGCGTCTCCGAAAAAGATCGATCGGTGGGAGAGAATTTTGGTGTGAATTATAGCAATGCGGACAGAATGCCAGAAGTGAGTTCTCCGGTCTTTGCGAGGACGATTGCTCTGCTTCGTGAATAGCACAGGAGGCTCACGAAAGTCGACCTATCCCAACAATGCAACACGTATTGATCTGATGGCCTTTCTTCGTCATGTCAGAATGATTAACTCCGGCCTGAACTGTTTCAACTTCTTGCGAGCAGCGGCGCCAATCGACGCGCGCGGCAAGTTCAACACTTTCAAGCCAGGAAACCGTGACACGACTTCGACAACGTGTTCTTCCGCGTATGCACCCAACAATGTAAGGATCTCGACTTGCGGAAGGTCGGCCCTCTTATTCCACATGGCTTGATCTTCGTTGTACCCAATGCCGATCGTTAATTGACGGAGTTTTTCCAGCCGAAGGAGGTCATCGAAATAGTCACAGGAGTAGAAATCTCGGACATGGAAGGCCTCCAAGTTCGGGAAGCGGTCGATGATCGTTGACACCATTTTTGGCTTGTACGTCGACCCGAAAAAGTACAACTCGCTCTGGCCGAGAGTGAGAACTGTTACCCCCGGCAACTGGGGCAAGTGCTTGAGCTGTTTCGCCGGTATATTTTCGAACTCAAAGTGGAGTGTTTTCAGGTCGGGGCATTCGAGCAAACCCTCGGCTCCTTCGAACAACCAATCGCCGTCGAGATGCAGTTCTCGCAACTTCTTCAAGGAAGATAAACATTCCAGGGACCGCTTCTTGCCTCGATTTCTCCGATACCCCAAGCTGAGTTTTTCGAGCTTCGGAACATGTGCGAATTCGACTTGGTGGTTTGGATCGATCCACCAACGAAGCTCTCGAAGTTCGGGGAGTTTTGGAAAATTCTGAATCGAGGAGTTTGACCGGTAGTGGACCTCAACACGCCGCAGTCGTTTGAGGGCTTCGAGGGCGTCGAGGTCCATCGGAGCATCCGTGCCATTCAGGCCGCCGAGTTCCAAGTCTTCGAGGTTGGCCAAATGCCGCAGTCCTTCCAGCGATTCCTGCGAAGCCTTGTGCAAGTAGAGACGGCGAACTTGCGGAAGCACCTGAAGGGTTTCCGTGGTCGCCTTATCCATTGCTGGCCCGTAAAGCCGCAGAGTGTGTACGTGCTGTAATGTACCGAGTGGAACAAATCCAGTTTTGCACCGCATGTCTTCGTTGTGGTATTGCAAAAACCGCAAGTTCGGGAACCTCGCGATTTCTTCGAGTTCTTCCTGCCGGCACACGGCCCGACCGTTGCGACGAAGTTCTGTGAGTCTCGCTCGCATGTCTTTCGGAAAGCGTTGGGAATCGCCCGTTTCGAGCTTCTTGACGAGGAGGACCAATTGATCGACTCGCTTTCTGTGTTCCTTCCACCAACCCTTGGCGGTCTTGCTCAACAAGTTGTCCGGTCGGCCTTCCGCTTTGATGAATCCGCGGTGGTAAAATATTTTGGTGCCAAATTTTTGTTTTCCAAGATTCCATGCTTTGCGGATCTTCCCAACCAGATTTTGACGTCGCCGATCAAGCTCTATTTTTTCGAGCGAGAGTTCGTCGTTATCCCTGTTGGCTAAATCGCATTCGACGCGGATGAACTCGGCCCAATGTTGGTCGCCGTTTTCTTCGAGCCAGTCGGCAAACACCAAACGCGCGGTGTCGTTGTCCGGATCGTCGTAAATCGCCTGGAGCAATTGTTGTTCGTCGCTCATGTTGGGTGTTTCCTCGTGGCCGACATGCCCAAAAAACAAAACAACAACCTACCATCCTTGTGGTCGCCTTGAAAAGAGTGGAAGGTGGACGGGAGTTTTTTGCTTCTGGGATCTTCTTTGGCCTTCGTTACTTCGATACAAGCCTGAAGCGGCCCACAAGGAAAAGATAGTCTTAAA
>CAYYUU010000335.1:7204-7511 GCA_964474955.1 uncultured Alcaligenaceae bacterium
AAAAAACCCTTTATCCTCTTTTTATCTCTTTATTTGCCTTCGCTCGCGCTTCAGGCTTGTGACAAAACCAAATCGGTTTCCTGAAGAATCTGCGCCGACCATAATAAAGGGTCTCCGTGAACATGAAATTTCGCCTCACCAACAATTGCGAATGCCACACCCAGCGGAGGGAGATTATCGCATGACGATTACGAGACTATCGCGAAACCTTGGTGCCGTGCTCGGCGCGGCGATTGGCGATGCCATGGGCCACCCGACCGAATTCGTCCGGTCGTTCGAAGGGCTCGTCCAACGGTACGGCCCCAAC
>CAYYUU010000336.1:0-7506 GCA_964474955.1 uncultured Alcaligenaceae bacterium
CCTGAGCCGGAATCCGGAATTTTATCAAGACTCCGAAGGCCAACCGATTCCCGACAAGCAACACCCCAGGATTACCGGGAAGTATTTGCGAGTTGCCCAAGCCAGCATGCAGTCGGGTTCGCCCACTGTGGATTTCGCCTTCAACAACGCCGGAGCCAACGAGTTCGGGAACTTGACGGGCAAGAACACTCCCACCGGAACGGGACAGTCGAGCCGAACCAAACGCCACCTCGCCATCATTCTGGACGAGATGTTGATGTCGGCGCAGACGATCAACTCCAAGATCACAAGCCGGGGTCAGACCACTGGTGACTTTACCCGCCGGGAGGTCGATTCGCTCGTCAACATCCTGCGGTCGGGGGCGTTGCCCGCGACGCTCAAGAAAGAACCTGTGAGTCGGTCGACGACCGGATCATTGCTGGGCGAAGATACCGTCCGGGCCGGGGTGACCGCCGTGTTCTGGGCGTTCGTCGGGGTTCTCGCGTTCATGCTCATCTACTACCAGTTCTCTGGATTGGTGGCGTGCATCGCATTGTTTGCTAACCTCATCCTGACGGTCGGCTTCATGATCGCCGTGAAGGCCACGTTCACTTTGCCCGGACTCGCCGGGTTAGTGCTCATGCTCGGCATGGCGGTGGATGCGAACGTACTCATCTACGAACGCTTACGCGAGGAACGCGACCGAGGAGCGAGTTTGGCCGTCGCCCTGCGGAATGGATACGAGAGAGCATTCCCGACGATCATCGACACTCACCTTTGTAGTATTTTCATCGGGGTGGTGTTGTATGCCTTGGGCAACGACCAGCTGAAAGGATTTGCGATCAGCTTGACGGTCGGGTTGATCATTTCGCTGTACACGTCGCTGTACATGACGCGGACGGTCTTCGACTTCTGGATGACCCGAGGGTGGCTCGGCAACCTGCGGATGTTTCGTCTGTTGGCCAAGCCGAACATTAACTTCATGGGCGTGCGAAACACCATGTTCGCCGTCGTGACGACCATAACGCTCGTCGGGCTTGGGTTGTTCCTCATGCGGATGCCGAAGGACCTCGACATCGACTTCACGGGAGGAACGGCGTGGACGGCACAGCTTTCCAAGGGCCAAGCCAAGACCATGACGCAACTGCGGGATATGCTCTCGAAAGAAAACCAAAAGAAGCATCTGAGGATTTGGAAGGTCGAAGAACTGGGGCAGGAACAGGGCGGGAAAGTCGCTCCCCAGTACCAGTACAAGATTTTCTACAAGTCCTTGGACGGCTCCGTGCCCGATCCCAAAGACATTCCCGTCACGACGTTCGTGAACTCCGAGTCGCTTGGGGAGACCCAACCCGAACGTGAGAACGCCGTGGCCAAGACTGCTGGCATGCCCCTTCGGAAGAATTCAGGGAAGAAGAACGAAGACGACGAATGGGAGTGGCAAGAAATCCCGGAATCTCAACGGGAACTCAGAGAGTGGGACTGGTCGTTGATGCCGCTGTTTCCCTCGTCGATGAAAATCGAGGACAGCATCAAGGCGGAGTATCCCAACGCCACCCGATTGTTCGACATCCGGACCTCGGAGATGGAGGTCGAGTTGGTCGAACGGACCCTCTATCGGCTCCTGCGTGTGGAACAAGATGATGGGAAGTGGAAATCCATCTTGACGCAATACACGGCCGAGTACGATTTGTCGGAATTCCGGATCGAAGGCAAACGAGCCAAGGTCACATTTAACGCGCCGCTCATCCCGGACCAGTTCGCAAAACTCTTGAAGGTCGAACTGCGAAGGGAGTTCGACGTGAAACGGACCGAACGGCTCCAGTTCCAATTCGAAATGATCGGCGAAGACGTGAACGCCGACGGACGAGCCACGACGTACCAAATTCGGTTCGACCCGAAGGTTGCGTCGGAGAACATTCCCCAGGTCATTTCCGCGATGGAACGAGCCAAACAGATATTCGAGAAACGGCCACAACCGGAGTCGCTGTTCAACAGCGACCCGACACTCGCGAAGGACACACGTTTCCGTGCCCTTGGGGCCATCTTCGTGAGCTGGTTGGCGGTCGTACTCTACCTGTGGTTCCGGTTCGGAAACTGGACTTTCGGAGCGGCTGCGGTGTTGTGTTTGATCCACGACTTGTGCTTTACACTGGGGCTCATCGGCATCTCGGCGTATGTTCAGGATACGTTCATCGGTCGAGCGCTGCTGATCGACGATTTTAAGATCAACCTAACCGGGGTGGCGGCGTTACTAACCCTGGTGGGGTATTCGGTGGCGGACACGATTGTGGTGTTTGACCGCATCCGGGAGGTGCGCGGAAAGAACCCCGACTTGACTCCCAAGATGATCAACGACAGCGTGAACCAGACGTTAAGTCGAACTTTACTGACGTCCGGAACCACGTTTGTCGTCGTCGCCGTGCTTTATTGGTTTGGCGGACCGGGAATCCACCTGTTTGCGTTCGTCATGGTCACTGGCGTGTTCATCGGGACGTTCAGTTCGATCTACGTCGCAAGTCCCCTATTGTTGATCTTCGGGGAAGGACGACACGTCGTTTCGAAGAAGCCGACCACCACGGCCACGAGCGACGTCAAGAAGGAGTAGTTCGAGCATGGGGCTCTTGCCGTGGGTTCGGCAAGAGCCCCCCTCACCTTTCCTCCCATGTCCACCTTTTCGATTCCAACTAACGTTCGAGCGATTTGTTTCGATGCCGTCGGGACGTTGATCTATCCTTTCCCGAACGCTGCTGAGGTCTATGCCGAGGTCGGAAAGACCTTCGGAACGCGGTACGTCTTATCGGAAATCAAGGAGCGGTTCGCGAAAGCGTTCGGCGTCCAAGAAGAAGCCGACGAAGTCAGCGGTTGGAGCACCAACGTGCACCGCGAGGAAGCACGTTGGAGGCAAATCGTAAGCGACGTGTTCGACGACGTGAGTTCCGGCGAGGCTTGTTTTCAGAAACTCTGGAGTCACTTTGCCGACCCAAGAGCTTGGGCGGTATTCGACGACGTTGCGGCGACGATTCGATCCCTCGCGGATGTCGGTTACGTTCTCGGCCTCGCATCCAACTTCGACGCACGCCTGCGAGGAGTCGTCGCAGGTCATCCGCCTCTCGAAGACATCGCCCATTTGTTTATCAGCGCCGAGGTGGGCTGGCGAAAACCCCATTCGCAATTCTTCCGCCATGTTTGCGAATCGCTCGGTCTCGAGGCGGAAAACATTTTGTTCGTTGGAGACGACAGGACGAATGATTTGGAAGGGGCGACGGCTTCCGGAATGCCTGCCGTCCTGATCTCGCGGGACGGCAGGAATCAAGGGGTGCGAAGCCTGACAGAGTTGTGTCCAGCGGGGAATTGATGCAGGCCAATCGTGAAGGCACATTTAACGCCTATTTCCTCAGGGGTAAAACCACCTCGCATTTTGTTGTTTTCGATAGTTCTTGCCAGCTTCGCGATAAGCCAACTCGAACCTCGCATTGTGCAGCCACGCGATGGCTGGGCGCTCCCAAGCCAATCCTACGGAAGCGGGATTGACTTGGGAGAGCGACGGTCCAAGGTCACTCGTAATCAAATGAGAAACAGTCTTCGATTATCCCGTCGTTCACGGATCCCAGCTACATACACACTGACGAACACGATCGCGGTGTTCTACATCGGGATCGTTCGGTATGCGATGTCACACGCAAACACCCACCCACGGCGTAACGCCGCAGAAAAAGCTAACTCGGGATCGTGAACGATCAATCATATCCATTGGGCCACTTACATTCTGTGCGGGCATGGCTACGCGTATGCTTGTCAGACGAGTAGCCATGACTGTACCTTTTCAGGCGTAGTAATGTCCATCCACGGCGTAACGCCGCAGCAAAAGCTGACCCAATTTATTTTTCGCCTTTGGTCGGAGCCACTTACCTCCTCTGCTTGGGCCGGATCTACCCAATAGCCTGTCATTGGGAAGATCCGGTCCATTATGTTCAAGGTCCTGCAAACCACCCACGGCGTAACGCCGCAGCAAAAGCTACCTCTCGACCAAGTTTCAACGCCCGGCTGTTTCGTTTGGGCCACTTACATTCTGAGCGGTTAGAGGCTATCCGACTGACTTGTCAGTCAGATGGTCTCTGATTGCCCTTTCACAGGTGGAGCAATCACCCTCCACGGCGTAACGCCGCAGTTAAAAGCTGACCCAAATTGTTTCGCTCTTGGTCGGAGCCACTTACCTCGTCTGGAAATTGTGCTCTCCAGGGCAATTACTTGTAATTGCTTTAGAGAGCTTTAATTTCCTATTGGAAATAGGATGCTCAGATCCATCCACGGCGTAACGCCGCAGCAAAAGCTACCTCTCGACCAAGAGTTGTATCGACCGTAGAGCAGGCATCTTGCCTGCTTTGAAGACAAAACGAACAGGCAGGATTGCCTGTTCTACGTCATCCGTCACTCAAACCTATTTCCCTCCCACTGACGTCACCACAGGAACCCTTTCCGGCCATTCGAACCAAGTCACAAATCCCAGCGCCGCCAGAATGAGATAACAGACGGCATTCGCGGCCCACGACTTCGAGAAGAATTTCAGCGCGCTCCCGGCATACTTATTGAGTTTAAGTTGCAGACCATTGAAGTCAACGCTATACAATTCATCGAGAATCAAATGGGAGAGAAAACCAAGCATCGTCCCGACGGCAAGATAGACGCGAACGCTATTGTTTGGCGGATCCCAAACCCGGGCGAATCGATCTCCCGGGTTCCAATTATACGCCTGGTACACGAGCAATCCCGCGATAAACATGGCCGGGATGCTGTGAAACATCCCACGGTGGACCGTGAACTTTTTGAAGACGCGAGAGAACCCATATCGAATCAACAAATAGATGCCCGCCAAAATCACGAGCGTTTCTTCGAATGTAAATCCCGAACACGCCACACGGCGAAATATTAATACGGGAGTGGCCGCCGCCGCGAGTCCAAACAACTCGCGCACTGGCACTCCGCTGTCACTATCGAGGTCGGGCAACAACCCTCCGAGCGTAGTGATCCCCGCCCCGAGAAAGACCGTACCCCAATCAAAATCCCAAACCCAAACTCCGGCCATGCCATAGGCTGCCCCCACCATGGAGGAAACCGAGAGGTGTCCTTGATAACTGGCCATGCGGCGATGATCTCCGATCAGTTGGGATAAAACCGGCTTCCTTCTCCGGCCATCTTCTTCATCATGTCGGTCGGCTGGAACCGTTGGCCGAGCGATTCATACCTGGCCATTCGGTCGACGATTTCTTTCATACCGAGGGTGTCGGCCCATCGCAAGATGCCGCCTCGGAATGGTGGAAATCCGATTCCGAGAATCAGACCCATGTCGAGGTCCTCGGGCGAGCGCACAATCTCCTCGGCCAAAACGCGCGTCGCTTCGGCAAGCATGGGCAAAAATAGCCTATCGGTCAATTCCTGTTCTTGAAATTCTTTCTGCCCTTTGCGACACGTGGCCAGAATTTCTTCGAACGCCGGGTCATCCGTCCCGCGACTACCCTTTACGTAGCTATAAAAACCCGCACCCGTTTTCTGTCCGAGTCGTCCTGCGTCGACCAGCTTTTGCAAGATCGAGACGTCCACGGCCCGATCCGGATACGCCGTATTGACGACCTTTCCAGCGTAGAGCGAAGTATCGAGTCCAACGACGTCTTGCAGCGTGGTCGGTCCCATCGGCATCCCGAACGCCGTTGCGGCCTTATCGATCTTTCGCGGGCTCGCTCCCTCTTCGAGGAGTGCGAGGGCTTCGTTCATGTACGGGAACAGAATCCGGTTGACAAGAAAGCCCGGACAATCCTTCACGACAATCGGAGTCTTGCCGATCTTCTTCGCGAGGGCCACCAGCGTCACGACCGTTTCGTCATTCGTCTTTTCCCCGCGGATGACTTCGACGAGCCGCATTCGATCGACCGGATTGAAGAAGTGCATGCCCGCGAACCGCTCAGGATTCTCGACCGATTGTGCCATGCGTGTGATCGAAATAGTAGACGTGTTCGACGCGATGATCGCGTCCTTGCGAACGATCTTTTGGAGTTCCTGGAAGAGCCCGACCTTGGCCTCTTCGTTTTCGATGATGGCTTCGACAACAACATCTCGATCGGCCAACATCGAAACGTCTTGTCCGGTGTTGAGTTTGCCAAACGCTTCGAGAACTTCGTCTTGAGTCATCCTTCCGATTTTGACTCGGCCTTCCAGGCTCTTGGTGATCGACTTCACGCCCTTCTCGACGGCTTCGGGAAACTTATCAACGAGGAACGCCGAAACGCCGCGACGAATGTTGGCTCCGGCGATCCCCGCGCCCATGATCCCCGCACCGACGACGCCGACACGTTCGACCTTTTTCGGCTCGATCGATTTATCTTGGACACCTGGGTCTTTCGACAATTTCTGATCCATGAAGAACAACGCAATCAAGTTCCGCGAGATCGTGCTCCCCACGAGCGGCACGAATTGTTCGCTCTCGATTCGGAGTCCTTCTTCGAGCGGCAAATTGGCTCCTTTGATGATCGCTTCCAGAGCCGCGAGCGGTGCGGGCATCTGCCCCTTGGTCTTGCCCAACACAGTCGCCTGGACGACAGCCATCGTGAACGCGAGTTGTTCTTCGGAAAGCCCAACGGGTTGTCTTTTCTTCTCGCGGAGTTTTTGCCATTCGTCCGATTCCTTGGCATAAGCAAGAAGACGCTTGGCCTCTTCCATCATCGAATCGGACGGCACGACATCGAAGACGATTCCGAGTTCTCTTGCCTTCTTCGCATCGACGGAATCCCCGGCACAGATCAACTCGGCGGCGAGATTCGGCCCGATCAAACGCGTCATCCGCTGAGTCCCACCCCAACCGGGAATGAGCCCCACCTTGATCTCCGGGAGCCCGATGTTCACCTTGGGATTGGTCCCCGCGAGTCGATAATCGAAGCCGAGGGCGAGTTCGGTTCCGCCACCCATACACGCGCCGTCGATGAGAGCGACTGTGGGAAATGGAAAGGCTTCCAACTTCGCGATGAGCGCTAACCCCCGTCGCGTAATTTCACGAGTTTGGTCGGGCGAGCCCATCGCCGCGCCGAGTTCTTTGAGATCAGCTCCGGCGATGAACATTCCGGGCTTGCCGCTGCGGAAGATCAATCCCTCAAGTCCGGGCTGTTCGGAAACTTTCTCGACGATTGCTTCGAGTTCGAGCAGAATTCCCTGGCCCATCGTGTTGGCGCGAGAATTCGGCGTATCGAACGTGACGACGGCGATGTTGCCTTGAACGTCGAGGGTGATGGCCGCGTTTTGGGCGGCTGGTGTTGCTTGGCTCATGAGATGTGCCTCTATGTTTTTCCTTCCTGGTGGTTTTGATTTGTTTTAGTCCGTCTTATGGAATTGTACGCAGGACGGAAGAGGCAATGGGCGAGCAGAACGAATGGCTTTTGCGGTACGGTTTTCTCAACGGCTCTCAGGTTGACTTGGATCATCACAACTGGGTGCAACCGCAGTTTTTGCCAGGATTTTTTCGGTGTCCGAGGGTGTCTGCGA
>CAYYUU010000337.1:0-7504 GCA_964474955.1 uncultured Alcaligenaceae bacterium
CGAGATTGATATGCGAGATGGTCTTCGTAATTTGGCTCCTAGTTGATGACGGGACGTTTTCCAAATTTCTTCCAGTGCTGTGCGGGTGGTCCGGAGTGCGTCCAACTCAGCGTTCGTGGGCTATCTCCGTGTCCACTTTGGTAGCCAATGATGTCGAGCCATTCCTCTTTTTCCCAACCGTCCCAAGGCCAGTTCATTCCGGTCGGGTGTGTCGTCACGAGGGCCATTTTGTTTTTTCCAAAGACCGCTCGCCCGACGCGCTTCCAGCGTTCGGCGTTCTTGCCGCGATGATTGTTATCGCCAGCCAACATCCAAATCACATGGTGCGCCCCATACCTCGCAACCTGATACCTCACGAGCCGAATGATGTCTTTCTCGGGAAGGTAATTCCCCGGATCGTTTTTGGTGAGAGCCCAAATCAAGATCGGCGCGGGTACCATTCCTTTGGCGTTGATCCGGTCAAACCGCTCGTCGATTCGCTGGAAGTACCGCGGGTCAATCTTGATGTTCGCACGACCCGTGAAAGCCGTTCGTCCGTGTCGGTCCTTTGGTCCCGCTCGCCACGGCGCCACGTTGACGAACTGGATCACCGAGAACTTTTTCTTGGCCCGGTCTTCGAGATAGCGGTCGATCTCTTTACCCTTACCCACAATCGCGAGGTTCCAGACAGTGTCGCCCATCCAGAAAAACGGAGTCCCGTCGGCGTGTTGGAGATAGTGTCCTTCTTTGGCGACTCGCAAAGGCCCGTGCTTGAGAAGGCGATTCTTCGTTTTCGTTTTGGCACACTTGAAAGTCCCCTTTTGCCCATGAAGGCCGCGGACATTTTGCGCCGTCGTTGTGTATGTCCACTTCCCGACTTCACGCGGCATGAACCGGACTCGCCAAGTTTTCCCGCCATCCCAGAATCCAGACACGATGTGTTTCTTGCCGGAAGGCGAGACGAGTTGAGCCTCGAACTGCGATTGCCAGTTGACTTCTTTGGCCGCGGTGAAGGTGCCTTCCCACCGACCATAGAGGGAAACGGTGGGAGTTTGTGAGAGGGCGGTTTGCGGAATGAATAACCACAAGCCCAAGAGCAGGGAGAGGAGTCTCATGGGAATTTCCGAGGGAAATGAGAAAAGTTGTTTGTCCGCAACTATCGAACGAGGTCCGTAACGAGGTCCAATTCTTATGGCTTCGTTCGTTTTCCAATTTCCGAGAAGAAAGCCTCGATGAAATCGGGTTGATTCTGGGGTGTTTCCTGGGGAGATCCTTGTTGTTGCAATTTGCGGGCCTGCATCGCGATTTCTTTCCGCATCTGTTGTTCCTGGGCCAGTTGTTGCTGGAGGTAGGCTATCGTGGATTGTTGGCCGCTTACTTTTTCGAGCGTCGTCTTGAGTGTCGCTTGAATTTGTTTTTCGACCGCTACTTGATTCACAAGTTTTGATTGCAGGTTGTTAACCTCTGACTCCAACTGTTTGTTGCGTTCCAGGATCGAAAGGTGCTGGCCCTTGGCCACTTTGAGCAACTCATCCCGAGCCGCCATTTGGGAGGCCAGTTCCTCATTGGTTTTTCGGAGAGCTGCTACATTTTCTTGAGGTTGCGTCTTCAACCGATCATTCTCTTGTTGGTACGCCTGAGCCTTGGCCCGGAGGTCCTCCCGCTCTTTCTCAAGGGCGTGAATGCGTTGTTGCGAGGTGGCCCGTTCACGCTCCAACTCTTGGCGCAACTGAGAGAGCGCTTCGGTGAGTTGGTCCTTCTCCGCCGCGCGTTGGGCTTGCTGTTGCTGCAGGTCTCGGACGGTCTGCTCGAACTTTGCGATTGTCTCCGCGGCTTGCGCTCGATCCTTCTGTTGGTCCTCGTTGGCCTTGGCTCGGAGTTCTTCGCGTTCCTTCTCAAGCTCGTGAATGCGTTGTTGCGAGGCCGTCCGTTCCTGTTCCAACTCTTGGCGCAACCTCAAGATCGCTTCGCCGAGTTGTTCTTTTTCTTCGGCTTGTTGGGCTTGTTGTTGCTGCAGGTCTCGGACGGTCTGTTCGAATTTTGTGATCGTCTCCGTGACTTGCGCTCGATCCTTCTGTTGGTCCTCGTTGGCCTTGGCTTGGAGTTTTACGCGTTCCTTCTCAAGCTCGTGAATGCGTTGTTGCGAGGCCGTCCGTTCCTGTTCCGACTCTTGTTGTAACTGAGAGAGGGCTGCTGTCAGTTGGTCGTTCTCTGTCGTCCGTTGTGTTTGTTGTTGCTGCAGGTCCCGGACAGTTTGTTGTAACGTTGTGATCGTCTCTGTTGCCTGCGCCAGTTCCGCTTTGGAAGAGCCTTGTTGCGTGTTCGCCTCTTCGAGCTGTTGCTGCAATTGTCCCAGCTGTTCGACGAGGGTGTCACGTTCTGATTCGAATTGCTTTAGGCGTTCCGCAAGCTGTTGGGTCTTCTCTGCTTCCTGAGCTTCAAAGCGTTTGGCAGTTTCCTCGGCTTGTTGTTTCAATTCGGCCAATTGCGTTCGAAGGAGATCTCGTTCGGCTGTTATTGCTTGCAACTCGTCGCGAACTTTGGCTTGCTCTTGCGAAATGGATAGTGTCAGCTCTTCGCCCTGTTTCTTCGCGTCCTCTACCTGTTGTAACAGAGTTGCCCGTTCGGATTGTGTCTCTGAAAGTTGTTGAAGAAGTTGATCTCGCTCGGCAGAAAGTGTTTGTTGCGCCTCCTCATGTTGCTTCCGGAGGGCTTCCAATTCTTGGCTAAGCCGCTCGTGTTCTGCCTGAGCTTTTGCAACCTGCTGTGTCAGTTGTTGTTGGCGTTCCTGTTCGAGTTGCCGTTGTTTGTTCCACTCCTCAGCCGCTTTGTCCTTTTCGAGCCCGGCGGCTTGCAACACCTCAAGTTGCTCGCTCTTTGCGGACAGTTCCCCTCGCAACGTCGTGTGTTCGTCGGTCAGACTTTCCAGCGCGGTTTGGGCTTCCTGATACTGGCTCTGAACTTGGATTAATTCTTCGGCCGCTTTGTCCTTTTCGAGCCCGGCTGCTTGCAAAGTCTCCAGCTGCGCCGTCTTGGCCGACAGCTCACTTTGCAATGCCGCGTTCTCATCCGTGAGACCTTGCAGAGCAGCTTGGGCTTCTTGATACTTACTTCGGACTTGATTTAACTCTTCGGAAATCTGTCCCTTGTAAGTCCGCGAGCGGTTGCATTCGGCCTGGAGAAAATCTCTCTGACCCGTCAATTTCTCCATCTCCGCCCGCAGCGACTTCAGTTGATCTTGAGCCTGCCGGTGTTGCGTTTGGAGGGTCAAATTCTGTTTGGTCTTTGCCTTTAACTCTTCGGCGACTTGGGAATGGCGACCTTCTGCTTTCTGCCGTTCGGTGTCGAGTAGCTGTTGGAGCTGTTCGATCTCGGCGCGTAATCGCTCACACTCAGATTGGTTCTCATCGATCTCTTGTTCTAACGCTCGGATCAGGTCGTTTTGGTTCTCCAGCACCGTATCGGATGCCGAACCAACCACCCCAGAATCCGTCTCTAAACTCGCTTGGCTCGTGAGATCTGGGGGCGTGGTGGATTGGTTCAACGGTGAAACCGGGATGCTCGGAGTGGACGCTTCGGGGGTGTCGAACTGTTGCGCTTTGGCCTGAATCCCTTGTTGAGGATGCTCGGTTTTGGAAGGAGGGCAGTCCTTGGGTATTTGTTTCGACGTACGCTTGGAATCGTCCGGAGACTCGGCGGGAGTTGTTCGCCCGAAATATCCAGATTGAAACAACGCGAAAAGCAATGGCTGCTCTTCCTGCGAAACCAGCACTCTGAACTTGTGCTGACAGTACAAACACCGGTGAAGTTCGCCGAGCGATTTGGTCAAAAAACGATACGGTTTTTTGCAATTGGGACAGGGGCAGGCTGGCTTTGCCGTGAACGCCCGCTCGCAATGCTGGCATGTAACGACCTGGTCAATCACGTTGGGTCTTACATGAAGCTGACGTTTACATCGCCCGCAAGGGAGTGGAACTTTTGTGCTAAAGGAGTGGTCGCAATGCTGACAAACGAGCGAACTTCCCAGATATTCCTGGCGCACTCGCAGCTGGTGCTTGCAATTTGGACATGAAGTCAGGATGCGATCTGTCATGGAGGGGCTCAAAGTTCAAGGATAATAGGGCCGGCATCTAATAGGGAACGACCTGATGGCTAACTGCTCGAAACTTAACAGATGAGGTTTCCTGCCCCCCAGACAAGGCGACAGAATCTAATTAAAGTTAGACTACCAAGACGACCTTGTCGAACTGAACTGATCCCCACCTTTTCGAGAAGTGAAGAAACCCTCCTGGCTTTGCCGAATCGCAGACAGCAGAAACACTTGTTGTGTCGCCCAATAGGTCATTATAAGCTGGCGAAACCCTGACCGCCAAGAGGCGTCAACGGCGAAGTGGCCGAACAGAAATACAATGCCAAAATGAAAATACTCAAGTCCCAGACAGACGTGACCTTCGATTACGGCAACTTGGAAAGCTTCTCAGAGCGGAATCACAATATCGTGGAGGTGGTTTGGTTTTGAAGTACCCGATGTAGACCAATAGGAGGTAAGGCACGCCCCGAGGTGCATCCCAGTTGATCTTCTGCGAGTTCTTTCCAAATAAAAGACGTTCACTCTCGCCATGGAGGCGACCCCGCGTACAACGGACCATACTGTTCGTCGAGGGATTGCCATTTGTTTTTGGATTTATTTTTGTAGCCCTGGAGCGTCGCAAAGTGCTGCAAGTGTGGAAAAGGGTGATCGGACGAGAGTAACAGGTGCCCAATTTCCTCAGTGATTGCTGTCCCCAGAACCCGCAGATTGGCGAACCAATCGGGCGTTCCTGTCCTGGTGAACAATTCGTGATTCGCGTAGTCGAACCGGAGTATGTTGGGTAAGCGGCTCAATTGGGCGAGCACTTTCCGCTTGTTGGTTTCCTCGAACGCTCGTTTGTCCCCATCAAACAGCCGCAATTCGCGAAGCCGCATGGCCAACGGAGATTGGAGCAACTCGGTCAGAGCCTGCCTTTGCTCAAGGAGTGAGCCGAGGCCACTGGAAACCGTCTGGCACCCCTCATTGATCCACAGCGACGTGACCGACTGGAGGCCTTCGCCTTCCGCGAGGCTTCGCAAACCGCCAGCACCCAAGCTCGTGTGCCCCGGCAACCAAAGAGACTCCAAATTGTTGAGGTAAGGGGAATTGGCGATGCCCTTGATTCCGAAGTGCGTTATGCCTTTGGGGGCACCTCCGGGATACCCATAGTGCCCAAACCACAAACGTTTCAGCCCCTCCAGATGCCTCCCCTTGGCGAGGATCTTTGCTTGGCCGTTGGGGTTATGCGAGCCATTAATACGAAGTTCTTGAAGACTCCTCGCATTTTCGGAGTTGGCAATCACCTGCAATAACTTGACATTTTGGGGACTGTCACCAAAAAGCCGGAGGGTCTTGAGGTTCCGAAAACCGTCCTGAGCGACGAGCACCTCAGCATTTCCGGTGGTGAGACTTTCCCCATTAAACCCCAAATGCCTCAACGACGAAGGCAAAGTCGTCGTCAGCTTGGTGGCAGCTCGATGGTCAAATCCCACCCCCGTGAACTCAAGTTCTTCCACCTGATGAGCGTGCAGATGATCCAACAGGATTTGGATCTCTTCGGAGTTCGTCTGGTATTCGCGGAAGGAGAGCTTCCGAATTTTGCCCAGAAGTGGCGAACGGGCAAGATCTTCGATTGTCCCTTTTCCTCGTCGCAATACGACGCCGCGAATTGGCCAATTTGCAAAGAGCTTTTCGCCACAGGCGAGAAACTTCCCGACGGTCATCGACAACTGGTCCGGAAAACCACGCCGGAACGTCACTTCTTTGATCGGCCGGTCGAGAGCCCGGGCCCACTTGCGAGCATAGACGCTCCAGAGTTCACGCTCCCGGCGTCGCAGCGGATAGTATCCATCGTCGAGCGGGTCGAGATGCTCCACTTCGCATTGAACTCGGATGAACTCCGCATGGTCGGTCTCGCCATTTTCTTCGAGCCAGTCGGCGTAAACGAGCCGAACGGCGTCATCCTCTGGATTGTCGAGGATGGCCCGAAGCAGCTCAGGGTTGGTTTTCATTGCGTGTGGCATTCTAACTAACGCCGAATCCCATCGACATGGTTCCCCTCGCGACGTTCCGGACCGATTCGCGCCGAAACTCCCATCGCCGCGAGCATCGTGTTGTACACATCAAGCCCCTCGGCATTGACGTTGAGAATTTGACCCGTTCGGAAGCGGCCATTCGCCCCGGTGATGGCATGGAAGACGCCCGACAATTCACGGCGGACATTCGAGTGACGACCGTCGCCCGACTCGGTCGAGATCGTGATCAGGGAGTTCTCCAGGATCGTCTTGCCGTTTGGCTCGCGCGAGTCGCGGTCGTTGAGTTTTTGGAGGAAATACGCGACCTCCCGCATTTTCATGTGGGCGTGGGCTCGGAGTTGTTCATTCCTTCGGCGTTCGTTGAATTTGTGCCACCATTCGTGGCTGCAACCTCGCGAACCACCGGCTCGCAGTTCTCGCGAATCGTTGAACTGATAAACGCGTCGGTCACCATATCGATATTCGCCCGTGAGCCGGATTCGCTCTCCCGCGGCCAAAAACGTCAACGCACCAAACCGCACCCGATCACACTGGATGGCCAGGGCGTAAAGGTCGGCCATCAACCGCCATTCGGTTGTGAGTTGGGCGAGTGTGATGTCGATGCCTTCGCCGCCAGGATCAGCGCGACCGCCGTGCGGAAGACGTGACGCAGCCGGTCTATCGGGAGTTCGTGAATCTCGGAGACGGAAGGCTCGAACCTCGTATTCACGGATACGTTCGAGATGGTCGGCGACCCGGGCTCGCGACGCAGCCCCGAGCGGCGAGTTGCTGCCGGTGTAATCTCGATACTGGCCGACGACCGAATCCAAGACGCTCCTTCGCAACCGTTGGCGTCTCGCGTCGGCATCGTTTTGAGCCTGGGGCGCTTCACCGAAAATGCGGGTGAAAAGTTCGCGCGGCGTCTCTTGCATTCGCGCGGCGGCTGTGCCATCGGCTTTGTAACTGTGGACGTATCGGCTTAGTCGACTTCGGCGGAAGAACGTTCCGGCCACGAGCGTGGGCACCATCCCACGGTGAAGACCATTGGGATAATGAGCCTGGCGGATGACCTGATCGATCGAAGGCCCACCCGATCGTGCTTCGCCATTCGGCGGCTCCGCCGTGAAAGCTCCCGAGGCTCCGTCGAAGTGTGCGTTGATGCCCCGTTGGTCGCATCGCACCTGATCGACGTTCCGCATGATGAGCAACTTGTCACGAAGCGGACTCAATGGTTCCAGAACTCCCCGAAACCCTTCGGTCTGCAAGGGGGCGGGAATCCCCAACCCGAAAAACACGTTGAAGGCTCGGACCGGAATCGCTCGGGCCTGGTCAGCCAGTGCGCTCGGAAATAGAATCTCTTCCAAAAGCGGCAATCCGATCGTGACGGTGCCCAGACCTTTGAGCAGCATTCGTCGGTTAATTCTTCTGGTCATTTCGCTTT
>CAYYUU010000338.1:0-7495 GCA_964474955.1 uncultured Alcaligenaceae bacterium
CGGTTAGTGCCCTCCCCTATTGTTTGTTATGGAAGACGAAGACTTCGATGACGAGGACTTTGTTGACGTAGAATTTGTGGACGAGGAAGATGGGAAAAACGAAGTGGTCTACTTGGACGAAAAGAAATAAAGGCAGGTTCGGGTGGTTGCTTTTCGCTCCGCGAAAAGATTCTCCTGACCAAACACTTTTTGCGGAGCGAAAAGCAAAACTATTGAGGACTTCCCTGATGAAGTAGCGGGCAGACAGGCAACGCGAAAGAAATGAATGTCTGGTTTTTCGGCATGGTTCAAAATCCTACGTTGCTCAACAATTGGGCCGGAGTGCGATCCACACGCTTGGCATGCTCGCTACGACCAAAACGACCGTGATTGAGAAAGAAACGCACAGTGCGAGGTGGTGGATGGAGAAGCATAGAGTGGGAATGTGCTTCCGACTCTCACCGGCAACATCCCAAGCGAACGAAGTTGGCCTGGATTGGGTTTCGGGTATGTAAAGACTCGGGGGTGAGAGAAATTCATCCACCAAATCGACGGCGAGTTTTTTTGTCTAATCAAGTTCTCCGGAGTCTCGTAGGACAGGTCGCAAAGCAACCCGCCGAGCCTCGTTCATGTTCAACACAGTGACAGTCGTGCGGCCTATCGCTGTGCGACCCACAATGAGGATGTCGAGATGTTCAAAGTGCTCATCCCAATCGCGAATACGTGGATTAAATAATTCTGTCAGTTGGTCTGTTTGGGGATCGATGCCAGTCAAGTTTGGTCCTTTGTGGACATTGCAGCGATCGCAAGCCAGCGCGAGATTATTTGGGTCATCACTTTCGTTGTGTTTTTTTCGCTCGGATGTGTTCAATTTGGAGGCTTAACGGCGAATGTGCTTGCCGCAGGCGGCCATATTCGTATCGCTCATCGGCTCGTTCTCTCACGAAATCTCGTGTCGCCGCATCCATGTTGAGTTACGCGGGCGTCAATAAATTTCGAGCCTTGGCTTGGAGCAACGCAATTGTGTCGCTCATCGTGATGTAACGTTCCTACTCGAGTTTTTCCGCAGCAGTGAGCGTGTCTTCGTTTGCGGCACGTGCGAGTTCATCGACACGAGCTTGAGTTGTAGGGTCGATGCGGAATGCGAGAAGTTGCACCGCATTCTCCGGCGTGATTGGCTTCAGAAAATGGTCCAACAGTTTGTCTAGGTTGAGGGTGCTCATGCATACTAAAACAGCAAAGCCCAACATTCGGTCAAGCAGCCCCGCGTCGGGAACACTTTTTCGACGAGGGGCCATTTTTCTACCCCAAGAGCGCAACCTTTTGGTGAGGATCTCACCCCTTGCTTGTTTCCCTCTCCTGCTTCGTCTGTCCCTCGCCAGACGATTTCTCTGGTGTGTTCTGTTGGATCGGTTCTCCAACCGGAACCGGACTCTGAGACGCTGACGCCTCGTCTTTCTTCGATCCAAAAATCCACCACAACAGCCAGAGGAAGGGCAACAGAACGATACTCCACGGGAGCACGACCAACAACGCAACGACCAGATACGTCACGCTCGCAGACAACGCTCGCAAGCTATACGACAGCCCGACCCGGAACGACGCCGAGAACCCTTCGTCCTTCGAGACCAACGGAGCGACGTTCGAAACCGTTACGACGATCAAACCACGAGCGAGTTCTTGGTCGGGTGCTTTGGGGTTCTGGCTGACCTTTTCGACGCGGACGTCTCGCCCATTTTTGAACGAACTGACGAGACCATTGAGGGCATCGAGCGGGACGTCGTAGACGACGCGGACACTCGTTTGACCGTTCTTTTCCTTGCCCTGCACGAGGTCGGCCACGCGGCCCTTCTGATCCGTCACGCGTTTGGTGAACGCCTCGATGGTCGTTTGCACGTCTTCGACCTGCAGACCAAGCACGTACGTTTTCCGAGGCTTGATGTTGGCCGCGTTGACGAAATCGATGCTGTACCGGACGAGCGAATCCGTGACGGCGATACTCGCTGCGGCTCGTTCGGACGTTCGCGTCAAGATCGCGTGAGGTGTCTTGATCTTGTCGAGCAGTCCGACGGCTTCCCTGCGTTGGATCGTGAAATACAGCTTGCCCGTAATGTTCCGGCGATCTTGTTCGTTGAGTGTGGCCAGATGAATCTTGGCCTTCGCGGCATCCACGACACCACGAAGTTGCTCGTGGGCTTTTCGCACGTCCGCGGCCGCCAAGTTGATGGCGACCGTCTCGCGCGGCTCGAGAGTGTTCAAGTTGTAGACCCAGACGAGATACCGAACTTTCGTGTCTGTGACGTCCTCGGTCTTCTCGACTCGTTTGGCGGTGTCCGACGAAAGCCGCTCCTTGTTCTTGAGCGTTGCCCGGATGAGGCTCTCTTCAGATCGTTTTACGTCGAACGCAAACAGAGCCCCGATGCCCGATTTGTCGTCTTTCCGTTCGGACTTCAGGATGCGGGCCTTGGTCTTGGCGAGTGTTTCCTTGATGGCCCGATACGTTTCCTCGACGTCAGCGACAACGAGTGTGACAGTGACGATCTCTTGCGGGGCGACGTTGGCCAAGTTATAAAGCACGACCATGAATTCGGTATCGACTTGCGTCCCCTTCTGGTTTGTCGGATCTTTCCGGCCCCCTTGGGTTTCGCGAGTCCGCTTGGTCTCGAATTTCACAGCCGTTCCGAGTTTCCGCAACGCCTTTTCGACGGCCTCGGCACTCTTCGGCGGCACGGAAAACACAAGGATCGCGTTGCGTTGTTCGCTCCCCTCCTGCACGAGTTCGGAACGAGATATCCTCCCGCCCGCTTTGATGACTTCATCCTCCAACTTCGTGCGGGCCTTCTCGACTTCCTCGACGATGATCCTCGCGTCGACCTTCCTGCGGATAATGACCTTCGCCGCCGTTTGGATTTCGCGTTCTATGAGCGTGATGGTGATCGTGGCGAGCGAAACGAGATTGCTGTAGTAGCGCAGCTCGCCTTCCATTTCTTCAATCTTGGTGCGCCAGACGCCGAGTTCTTTTTCGGCCTTGAGGAGGTCCTTGATCTCGCCCTTGCCCGACTTGATGATTTTAATGAGCCGCTCTTCCATCGTGCGGGCGGCGCGGAGTCGGCTTTCGATGTCGGTGTACTGCATGGTAATGTCCTTGCTACCGAGCCGTTGGCCGAGGAGTTGGCCTTTCTTCCCTTCGAGGGCTTTCCGCACCCCCTTTACGAATTCGTAAGTTTTCTCCGGCGGCACGCGGATGACGACAGAGCCCTTTACTTTTCCGTTCGCAAGTTTGGTGCTGTTGACCGTCGCGATGTATCCCTTCAACGAAGTGGCAAGTTTCTGGACGGTGTCGACGGCCGGGTCGAACGACTCGACCTCGAATTCCAATTCGCCCGTGCGAATGATTTTCGGAGCCACCCTCTTGGGCTGTTCTTTCTGCTTGGGTGGAGCTACTTTTCCCGGTGGTGCTTTTTTCGGGTTCTCGTTGCTTTTGGAATCTTCGTTTTTCTTGTCGTCCTTGCCCTTGTCGGCAGGCTTTTTGGTTGGGTCGCCGTTGGATCCGTTAGTTGGATCGACGTTGAGTTCGCTGGGCCGGAAGTTTGGGCTCTTCGCCAAGTTGGGTACGTCTGGCTTCTTGGTCCCGTCGGAAGTTCCGGGATTGACGTCCGTCACTTTGAGGTCGAAGCCTACTTTCTGCTTCTCGATATCGTCGAAGGCTTTTTTATTGCGTGCCATGTTCGCCATCTTGATGGCCATATTAACTGTCACGCTGTCCGGATCGATCTCTTTGGCTTTTTGGGCGAGTTTGATGGCTTCATCGTAGCGGGCCTTGTTGTATTCCTGCTTCACTTTTGTGAGGAGTTCGTAGACTTTCTTCTCTTGTTCGGAGGTTTGCTTGGTCCGAGCCGTTTCGGGATTCCGAGATTGCCCAGAACGCCCTCGGAAAGTCCTCCCGTACTCGGGAATCGTGAGAGTACCAAGACCCGCTCCGCCACCGATGCCACCGCCACCTCCGATCCCACTGATCCCGCCAATGCCGCCAATGCCGCCAACACCGCCGGGGGGAGTTTTGATGTCCAGATCGGGAGTGAATGTGCCTGCAGGTGTAAGCCCTGACGTGAAACCTTCCGGAAGAAACTGATTAGCTTGCTCCGGGGTGGATTCCTCTCCCGCACCTCCGTGCTCCTCTTTCGTGCTCTGGGTGTCATCGTGAATGGTGATTCGCGGGAGACTTTCGGGTCGAGCCAAATACGTTGCCAGTTGTTGGTTGAGGCTCTTGGCGAGTGCGTCCGCCGAGGGGATGTGATTGGGATCGTTGACTTTCTTCACGCCGAAGTTGGAACGTTCCCTTTCCGAACCCTCCACACTCGTTTTGTGATTGCCGTCAAAAGCCAGAATTGTACCTCCGACGAACCCGCGCTCAGGCTTCGGTGCTCTCTGTGTCAGCCAACTTTGTCCTTCCAGAGCCGTGACCACGAAAGCCCCAAACACTCCGAAGAGGAACAGCGCGGCGACTGCGACAATCACCCCAGCGGTCCTTCGAGCCCGCCGCCACAAGATTGTGTCGCGGACACTACGTATGGCTTTCTCTTCGAGTTGGGAACTCGGTTGTGCCCCGCCGAATGCCGTCAGGAGGTGCGTGTCCCAAGTCCACATCTGCTCCAGAGCTTCGGCGCACTCCTGGCATTCTTCGGTGTGTTTTTGCAGCTTTTGAGCTTGGTCGGGTTCGAGACCACCGGTGACGTAGGTGGCCATATTTTCTTGGACCCATTCATGTGTCGACATGGGGACTCCTTATTTCTCAGAAGGTCCGTGGTATTCGCGAGCCCTCTCGTCGGAAGCCGGAACCCCTCACCCTAAATCCCTCTCCCCAAAGGGGCGAGGGACTTTGAAAAATGCACCCTCTTGTATTGATGTCCGTTTCGTATTTGAGGTGTTTGTCTTCAAGTCCCTCGCCCCGCTTACGGGACCCGGGATGTAGGGTGAGGGGTGCTTTTCTGCGGCGAGGGAATGTTGGCATCAATCGAAATAATTCTGATCCTCAGACGAGCGAGTGAATCACTCCTCGTCCTCAAACAACGGCTCCAACCGTTCGTGTAACAACTTCAACCCGCGATGCAATAATCCTCGCAGCGAACCATTCGTGATCCCAAGTTGTTGTTGGATCGTTTTGTAATCGGCCCCGGTGATGTACCGGAGCGTCAACGGCATCTGGTATTCCTCGGGCAAACCTCGCAAGACGGTCAAGATCTGTTGACGTTGCTCCGCGAGTTCGGCGGCGGCTTCTGGCGAAAGTTCTGACGCGGCAACATCTTGCAGCGCTGCCGGGTCCGCTTGCGAGGCGGAAGCTCGTTTTTGCCGAGAAGCTCGCCGGGACGAATCGATGAGGACCGATTTCGCCACCTGCAGCAACCACGCCCGCAACTTGGAGGCGTCCTCCAACTGGCCGATCGAACGGAAGGCCAGCAAATATGCTTCCTGCACAAGATCCTCGGAACGGTGGACATCACCGGTTTCCAGATACAGCCGGGAATACACCAATCGGGATGTTCGGCGCACAAGTTCCTCAAACGCAGCTCGGTCACCACGTTTCGCCTTCATCACGAGTGCTTCGTCGAGTTCGTTCATCATGACACCCCACAACAGAAGACGACATCTCGTGCGACAGCGCGCGCAAAAATCGAAGCCATCTCATTCCTGAGGACGTGGGACGGGAAAAAGAATTGCTCGAAATTTGTGAATTGCTCCAGAATGCCGCCCTCTCTAAAGTGATAGAAACCGATTTCTCTCCGCCATTCGAGCACACACCATGTTGCTTTTCGACGCACACCTTGACCTCGCCTGGAACGCCATCGATTACAACCGCGACATCACGTTGCCGATCGACGAACTTCGCGAAGCCGATCGTCTCATCCAGGGCAAAGGCCGCGGACTCAACACCGTCACGTTGCCAGAAATGCGAAAGGGCAAAATCGCGGTCTGCATCGCCACGTTGCTCGCGAGGTTGACTCGCCCCGGAATGGTCCCCAACGTTCAGCGTTACACATCTATGGAGGCCGCGTACGCTGCCGCTCAGGGACAGCTTTTCTATTACCGCGCGATGGAAGCGAAGGGATGGCTCCGACTAATCAAAGACGCGAATGGTCTGCAAAACCACATCCAAAAGTGGGAAGCCAACGAAGATAATACTGACGTGCCGCTCGGATACATCTTGAGCATGGAGGGGGCCGACCCCATCATCTCTCCCCAGCAAGTGCCAGAGTGGTACGAGGCGGGTCTGCGAATCATCGGACCGACCCACTACGGCCTGAGCACATACGGACACGGAACCGGGACCGAAGGTGGGTTCTTTCCCGAAGGACGCGAGCTGCTAAAAGTCATGGAAGAAGTCGGGATGATCCTCGACGTGACTCACCTGTCGGATCAGTGCTTCATCGAAGCGATGGAGTTGTATCACGGGCCGGTTCTCGCGAGCCACCACAACTCGCGAAAGCTCGTGCCGAACCAGCGGCAACTCACCGACGAACAGATTCAGCAACTCGTCGCTCGTGGGGCCGTCATCGGTTTGGCCCTCGACAACTGGATGTTGTATCCTGAGTGGGTCAAGGGCGAGACCAACCCGGAAAACGTTAAGCTCGTTGACTTGGTGGATCACATCGACAACATCTGCCAGATCGCCGGGAATGCCAACCACGCAGCCATCGGGTCCGACCTCGACGGAGGTTTTGGACGCGAACAATCTCCGGGAGATTTGAATACGATTGCCGATCTCCAACGTCTACCAGACATGTTGGGGACGCGAGGCTACAAAAAAGTTGACATCGAAGCTATCATGTTTGAGAACTGGGTACGGTTCTTCACAGACGCCTGGAAGTCGTGATCGGGGTCTACGCGTTATGGGGATGGAAAGAGAAATAGCGGTGCCCCAGGGCGTGGATGTCGCGTGGCAAGACATTGCCCAATGCCTACAAGAGCATAACTATCCCGTTGAAATGCGGATGATCGATAACGAATTGGCTTTTCCGGACGAAACGCCACCCGACAACTGGAAGGAAATTCGTCTCGGCACTCCGCCCGGAATGATCACCATTCGACGGTCTCAAACCGAGGTCGGAGCCACCCAGAAACTTCAGGTGGTCATCTGGGGAAACGCTGAGGAGGAGATGCTCGCCGCGTGGAATGTCTTAACTTGGGCGTGTGCCGAAGCTGTTGGCGGTTTGGTTGTTCTGGAAGATGGTTCGGTTTCTGCAATCGAGTTTCGGAACCGAGCCAAATTGCCCGAAAGTTTTTCCAAGTGAAAACAGAAAAAATTTGAGTTTTGGGAACTATTTCATTCCCCACCAAATAAGTTTTGTGCTAGATTCGTTTATAACTTTTATTAATTGCAGGTTCGAGGGATTTTCATTTCTTTGCGGCTTCTAATTGTTCCCGTCCCACTAGCTTTCAGTATTCTCCCCAGAAATTCGCTGGGCTCTCGTCCAAATTGACACTGAAAGAACACGAGTCAATTGTCAATCGGTCCCCA
>CAYYUU010000339.1:0-7490 GCA_964474955.1 uncultured Alcaligenaceae bacterium
AGGGGCCCTACGCCTCCGTGATTACGGACGAAGGACCTGGTATCACGACTGGGGTTTCTACGGCGGACGTGACCCCGACAACGTTCGGAATACCATCAACAATCGAGCGAATAAGCCCTCCAACTGCCCCAACCCGGCTCAAGACTTTGACGAGTGGGATGGCCTCGTTGATTGTCCGTATGGCTTCGGGTCTGCTCACGCGGGCGGCATCAATGCGGTCATGGGCGACGGCTCGGTTCGGACTGTAAACTACAACGTCGATTGGCTAACGTTCCATGCCCTGGGTAGCGTCCACGACGGTCTGGTCCAAAGCGGCCAGTAATAACGCCGCGAAGACGGCGGACTTTTGCAGCCTTGACATGTTCAACGAAAGAAGCCACAGCTGTATTAAGTTGTGGCTTTTTTCGTGCCGCTAATGAGTTTTGACGACCAAAACCGGTAATGGAAATTCTTACGACTACAATTTTGACAGTTTCGGACCGGGTGGCATTACCGGTTTTGGTCGTCAAAACTCATAAGGCCAACCCGCCGCGGCCCGATGAAATCTCGAACCCATGTCCTTCGGGACTGAACGTGATATACTGCTGAATGCAGAAAGTACGCCCACGCAGTTGAGCTTTGGCAGGATCAAAGTTGTTCCTTTTGCCTTTTGGGCTTGGTGTGACCCACTCCCACTTTGTAAAAAGCTTGAAGAGGGAGTGAAGGGGCAGGACAAACCATCGCTCCCGCTTCAGACTTGGCATAAATCCACCATCAGGAAGTCAAGGGCCCACGATCATCAATTCCCCTTCAGAAGTCGCTTCAGCAACATCCAATAACGAAGCCGGTCTGCCCCAGGAGTACGAATGACATGCGAGCCCAACTGGTTCCCGAAGGCAAAGGCAAACCTTTAGAGATCCTCAAAGACATGACGCTCGTCGGTCGTGGCGATATGTGCGACATGCGGATCGATCACAAAAGCGTTTCGAAAATGCATTGTGTGATCGTGCGGACCGATGGACTTTTGCTCTTGCGTGATTTGGGTAGCACGAACGGCACTCGCGTCAACGGCACCCGAGTCCGCCGAGCAGCCTTGCTGCCCGACGACGAGTTGAGCATTGCGAGCCTGAAGTACCGCATCTTGTTTGGAGAAAAACTGCTCGCCGAATTATCTCCGGAAGAGAAAACTCAACACATCGACGAGGCCGACCTGAAGCAAATCCTCAAGGAAAACAAAGCCGAGGTCGATAATTCGGACAGTCCCGAGGAGGCACCGGTCCAGGCCAATTCTCTTCCCGACGTCTATCCAGACGACGAGAAACGGAAGGAGGGAAAATAGATCCGACCCCAGGAAATGGACTCCGAGCCCTTCGTCCCCAAATCGTAACGAGAACATTTGATCATGTTGACGAGCCGACTAGCCAAGGTCCGATTCCACAAGTCCTCCGCCATCCCGTACTACCTCAACACCGAAGACGAAACGTGGCTCCAGACCGCAACTCAGATGCTCGAACTCTACCGCAATAGTGCGGGACGAACTCGCGGAGAAATCGACCAGGAATGGAAGGACGCTTTCGGGGACCTGACCAACCCGCTGCAACACCAAGGCCTCGCAAAACTCCTCGAAGACAGGTGTGAATTTGAAATGGCGAGCGGACGTCCGCCCGAAGAAATGCGGGCCAAGGTCTTCGCCGCGGCGGCCGAACACCGCAAAGCAAAGGCAGCAGCGTGGGCCAAACAAACCTCCAACGAAAAAGAGGCGTTCGATTCCGGCCCCGACGCCGTTGCCACCGTACGACCTATCGAGTTTGATCGCGAAACGGTGATCCGTAGTTTGTCCGAAGACCTCGACGCTCCGCAGGAGGCCATCGAGGCGACGCTCTACGCCGACCTTCGGAGCGAGCAGCGGCTCACCTCATTCAAAGACATCACGCCCCAACGGCTCCTGGAGCGGTACAACGTCGCTCTCGCCCAGGCGGTGTTGTTCAAGGCCAGCGAGGTCAACGTCGTCATCCAGGACGAACCACCGCAGCGTTACCGACAACTCTTGCGGTTATTAAAATTCCATAGACTCATCGGCGAATTCGACCGTGTCGACGACAACACATTTTGGCTCAAGATTGACGGTCCGCTGTCGTTGTTCTCGGCGACCCAAAAATACGGGCTCCAGTTAGCCCTTTTCTTGCCGGCTCTCTTGAAGTGCAAAAACTTCGAGGTCAAGGCCGAACTACGTTGGGGACCGAAGCGGTTGCCAAAACAATTTCGCCTCACTTCCGACGACGGACTCGTATCGCACCACGTCGATTCGGGGATGTATGTGCCGCCGGAACTCGCCATGTTCGCGCAGTTATTCGCGAACAAGATCGACGAGTGGGAGATATCGCAAGAGACCGAATTGCTTCCTCTCGGGCAATCGTTTTGGGTGCCGGATTATCAGCTCATTCACAAGCAATCCGGTGAGATTGTTTACCTGGAGGTCCTCGGATTCTGGCGGAAGTCCAGCCTCGAAAAGCATCTGGCTCGGCTCCGCGAACACCTCTCGTCGCCGTTCTTGTTGGCCATCTCGACACAACTGAAAGTCGACGACGATGACCTGGCCGATCTCTCCAATCACGTCCTCCGGTTTCGAGAAATGCCACTGCCCAAGGACGTTGCGAAGGCTGCCAACGCCTTGCGCGGCGTGTGAACCAGTCCCTCCCACGAGAAGGACAGTAACTCCACTCAAAATTGGGAGCGTTTCGAAATCGTTTATTTGCTACAACCCCACCGTCCAGCGTGAAGTCGCAGAATCGTTATTGGTTTCGCAAGATACTGCCGGATTGACGGGAAGTCTACAATATTTTATGTAGTGTGGTTAACCCACATTTTAACCGTGGAACATGGAGGGAGATTTATGGGTGCCTTTATGTTGTTATGGGCGGTCTTACTTCTTCTAGTCATGAGCCTTCTGGCTCCCCTCCTTCGGAAATGCCTTTTGGGTGCCAAGTTCCCCACGATTACCCAAATCGCGGGCGTGCCAACTTCTGCTTCGATTCGAGCCGACGTGCCATTTCGACGAAACTCCCCATTGAACAGTCCGCTTTCTCATCCACCCGGACCTCGTATCTACCGGGGCTGCAAGGCCGAAGTCGAGGCGGTGTTGGACTGGCTCGAAAACCAACCAGAATCTTGGGTTGTCACACTGACTTGTGAGGGAGATCAATTCACAGTCGAAGTCTACCATTCCAAATTGGGCGGGAGCTAGAGCAATTCACGCTTGGTTTGGGTACGGTTTCTTTTTCAAAGTCCCTCGCCCCGCTTGCGGGGAGAGGGATTTAGGGTGAGGGGTGAAAGAAGAAAATTGGTTTACGCAATATTTTCCGAGGTAGGCGAGTCCCACGGAAGCCCCCTCACCCTAAATTCCTCTCCCCGCAAGCGGGGAGAGGGACTTTGAATTATCCCCCAACGCAAGCGTGAACCGCTCTAACGGCTACGAACTCTGATTGAGCCATGCATTTTCACCAATTTACCCGACTTCCTGTTGGCATCGAACACTTGTCAAACCTGTTCTATTTTTGTATCCATAAGCTACGATAGGAGTTATCACTTTTGCCCGGACAACATTGTCCCAAGGAGGTGTCAATTTGTCAGCATCCCCCGGTCCCATTGCTCTCAAAGATCGCGTCGCGAAGGTACTTGAAGCCGAAGTGGGTCCTGCGTTAGAACTCGATGGTAGCGGCATCGAGGTGGTCGATGTAGACGACGGAATTGTTCGAATCCGCCTGCGAAACATCTGTACGGGTTGCCCAAGCACCATCATGACGATCATCATGGGCATCGAACAAGAACTTCGCCGTCTCGTTCCTGAAGTCGAATACATCGAAGCAATCTATTGAGCCGTCGGAGATTTCTGCCTTCTAACGGATCCGACGGATCGTCCCAAGATTTCCTTTTCTGTTGACCTTTTCCGAAGATCGTCCGACTCCTTCTCTCGACATTCCTTGCATTTCTTGTGAATCTTCCAGACAATGATAGCACTCCCCTGCGCACCAGCACCTTTCGTGAGAAAAGGGATGAATATGAGAATCTGGACAACCGTTCGGCTGAGTTTCGTTTTGGCAATGACTTTGAGCCTCGGAGCAATCCTGACGTCGGCTGTGGAAGCTCAATACATCTATGGCGGCAAACATCACCGCGTCAAATATCGGCATCGGCATCGGCACAACCACGTTGGGCCCACAGTCATCCGGTATTCCCCTTCGACGGGAACCTACTATCGCACTCCGATTGCTCCCGTCGTTCAGTCGGTCTGGCCGGTCTATGTCGAGCAACCACCGGTAGTCGTGACACCGCAACCGGTCGTCATTCCGGCAACGACGGTCGTGACTCCGAGTTACTCGTTCTACCAGCCACGCCAAGTTCACGTCGCCCCAGTCCCGGGAGCTGTCCAACAAACCACCACGTTTTATCGGACTGACGTGTATCGATCTCGTGTCTACTCGAGCACCCAGACGTATGTGACGCCAAACATTCGGACCCCGAGCTATTACACGCCGCGGTTCTATCGATACTAACGCGTCGTCGCGTCAGCATCGAGTAGCTTACATCTGCACATTGGAATAGAGGTGGGCTTTGGACGGTCGGATGTTGGGTAGAATCGCCTTTCGCTCGGAACGGGAAATATAACTGCTCGTCCGGTTCGTAGGTGCGCGCGGCTCGCGTGGACCTACCGCAAACAACAAAAGGGACAGCAATAAACATCGTGTTCTCCACGATAGGGCGCCACAGACGATGCGTTCTTTCGCGGAGCGAAAGGCGACATTCTCCTAAATACTCCAACTCGTATCGCTCTGCGCACCCTTGACCCACCTTCTTTTTTTGACGGTCCTGCCATGCTCCGTTCACTCTTCCCACTGCTCATCGTTCTCATCGGCACGACTTTCGTTTCGGCCCAGACCAAGCCCGAAAAGGATGAACTCGAAAAACGAGTCGATAAGGCTCTAAAATTTTTATCCCGAGTCCAACAATCCGATGGCTCGTGGAAACTCAATCTTCCGAAGCATCCCGCGGCGACTTCGCTCGCCGTGATGGCCTTTCTTTCGGCGGGCCATATTCCCGGCGAAGGACCATACGGAGAGGTCATCGAAAAAGGAGTCCAGTGGGTCCTGAAGATTCAACGCCGTGATGGGTTGCTCGCGACCTCTGGACACGAGATGTATCAACACGGCATCAGCACGTTGATGTTGGCCGAAGTCGCCGGACTGGTGGATCGCCAACTCCAACCGAAGGTCAAGAAGGCTCTTGAAAAGGCCGTCAAGTTGATCCTTCGCGCCCAACGGCAGAACGGTCAGTCGAAGGGGGGATGGCGGTATCATGTGACCGGCAGCGACGCCGACATGAGCGTGACGGGCTGGCAGCTTCTCGCTTTGCGGTCGGCGAAAAACCTGGGGTGCGACATCCCGGCCAAACGAATCGACATGGCCGTCGATTACATTCAACGCAGCCGCGCTCCGACGGGCGGATTCAGTTACACCCCGACGTACCAGACTCACACAATCCCGTGTACAGGTACCGGAATCCTATGTCTCGAACTGTGTCACAAACACCACGCCCCCGAATCTCTACGGGCCGGAGCGTTACTCCTGAAACACCCTCCCAAGTGGAACCAGTGGTATTTTTTCTACAACGTCTATTACAGTTCGCAGGCCACGTTTCAGCTGGGCGGAAATTACTGGGCCTTCTACCGTCCGCGGTTGCACAAGGTACTCTTCGCGAACCAAAAGGCTAATGGGGGCTGGATGGGAAACAGGAACTTTTATGGCCCAGTCTACTCGACGTCGATGTGCGTTCTCGCCCTGACTGTCGAGTATCGGTATCTGCCGATCTACCAACGAGGGAATGATTCGGAGAAAGAAGACAAAAAGTAATGAGTCGGCTCCCGAACGAACCGCTCGCTTCTTTCACATGCCGAGCGTAACTGCTACTTCTTTAATGGCCTTACTCGGTACACACGAAAGTACTCATCTTCGGGAAATACGAGGGTGAGGCTGGGATTGCTCACGAGTTCTTCCCGCGCCGGAAGCACTACGTGAGAGATTCCACATTCGATGAGTTTACGGGCCGTGGTTTCGAGTTTTTCTGGAGAGTGTCGATTCTGTTTTAACTCCTCGTATAAACTTTCGTTTGTCTCCAGGCGTTCCCGCCACTCCAACACATCCTCACCACGATACGGGATCGATTTGAAATCGACATAGATCGCCGCGCCTGTGTAGAGCCGAAATCGTTGTAAATTCACTTTGATGAATTGGGGATTCCTTTGAACTTCTCGGACCGGGATAAAATCGCTTTTCCGAGAGCCTCCCTTACCCGGTTGAGATAGGTGTTTTTTGAGGTTCGGCACTGGAATGGGTAACAAATATACATTTCCCGATGATTTAGATTCCCGAACGTAGCTCAACATAGCAGTTTCTTCGTCGCGTGTTTGAAATGCCAGGCGAAAACTCATAATAATCAGTCCACCGACCACCAGGACGATGATGATCGCCCAACAGAGCATTATCACTGCTTGATTTCGACGAACTGAGACTTGTTGAGATCTCTCAGCACCCCAAGACACAATCCGGGTCAAAATGGTGGTCGTTGCAACGGGCATCAAGATGACGGAACTACGCCACGGAAAAAGTAAGGCCAGAGCATTATTGCCGGTCGCGAACTGCACGATCGTAAGCAACCCCGAGAGAGTAAATGTAACGACCAAGGGAAGGAAAAAAGGCGTCCGGCGAGCCAGGAGAATCCCAAGGATCATCCAAAGGACCTGCGTAACCGCCACCGGATCACACCAAATCGTTATAATCGTGTGGTGCGGGATTCGGAAATTTACGAGGATTCGTTTGGCTTCCGTGAACACTTCCATAGAACTGGGCCGAAACAGGATCCAGGTGTAAATCACCACGGGTAGGACAATGGCGAGAGCCAAACCACCGACAAGGAAAGCTCGGAGTGCTCTACGCTCGAGCATGAGGGCGATCATGTACGATAGGGTTAACATTGCGGCGGGAAGAAGATAGGTCGTGTGAGCGACTGCTCCGAGGCTGGAACACGTCACCGCACAGAAGTATTGCTTTCGGCCCGCGAAGCATAACGATGCTATGAGCAACACGCCAAACGTGGAAGGTTGAAACATCGGCCCGAGAACATACTGGCCCGCAACACCGGCCTGAAAATACCAGGGGTAATCAACCCCGAACAATCTGGCCGAGATGCACCGCAATAGGGCTGAGTGAATCATGAAGAATAGGGCGATGAAGACCATCCGAGTTGTGCGAGATGCTTTGCCCTCCGTCAAACTCGAAAATATGTGAAGGAGGCTGGCAAAATAGACACCCATAAGTAGAGCGTAGTAGACATAGAACACACTCTCGGAAAGGTATCGAAACGTGAACGAGACGAGGGCACTGAATATTGGAGTTGGGTCTGCGCTGTTGGCCAACCAGTCTTCGTTGAGATACCCCCAGCCACCGTCGGCCAATCCG
>CAYYUU010000340.1:0-7472 GCA_964474955.1 uncultured Alcaligenaceae bacterium
CCTTAATCGCAGAATTTCTCGAAACCGCGTCGGAGGATGATCCTCGACGACCATACGTTGAGACGGCTATGGCTCAACGTGAAACAACCAGCTGGACACCAGAACAAGAATTAAATTTTGTCCGTCTCCTCTCACTGTACCAAATTGGACGGGCAGAGAATCAAGCTCAACTTGAGTACGAAACTTTGAGCTGGAAAAAACTCCTTGGGTTGCTTGATTCTTATGGGGAAGTCGAACTGCAAAAACTCGCTGACGCGAGAGTATTGCTGAGCGAAGAGTACAATGGAAGAATCAGTGAGCAAGCGATACACGTTGAGATTTTAGACGGGCAGGAAGGCAGCGATACGCTGTACGGAAGCTCCTCAAGAGATTTACTCAACGGTGGCGAGCACAACGACACCATTTACCATTCCGAAGGAAAGGATACGGTTCACGGTGGTACCGGTAAAGAGGACATCTACGTTGTGCGAGGAACGGATCAAGACGACATCATTGATTTCTATTTCAATCCGAACAACGGTGACGCTTCGGTCACCGTCGACGCCTCGGTCACCGTCAACGGCGGTCGAGGGATCTTGACAACACTAACAGAAATAGAGCAACTCAAGATCGAAGGACTGGCCGGTGATGACGTCATCCGTCTAGGTGGCCTCGCCCAGAAGGTACCGTTTCCGAAGGTGATTCTGGACGGCGGAACCGAGAATGACCAACTTCACGCCGGGGAATTCATCGACAACGACTTTGCGTACGAGGGGCACACGGAATTGCGTGGTGGTCCCGGGAATGACTTGATCACGACAGGCCGAGCCAGCGATGACGTTTATGCCGACAGCGGCGATGACACTATCTTAGGATCTACTGGAACAGACACTCTACGAGGTGGCTCTGGAACCGACTTTTTCCAGTACGAGGGAACCAACTCCAACGACACGATTGTGCTTACTCAATCGGGAAGTGGATTCCAGATGCAGGTCAATAGTTCCCTCGTTGGACAGACCGAACCAGGTAACCTCGGAGACATCGAATCGATTCTTGTTGATGGTCGCGACGGCGATGATCTCATAGATGCCCGAGGCATGACGATGCCGGTCACGCTTTACGGTGGGGCTGGCGACGATGATCTCTACGGAGGCGAAGGCGCTGATAAGCTTTATGGCAACAACCCACACTATTATGTAGAGGCCAAGGTGATTGGAGAGACCGGAACCATTGATGTACGGTCGGAATGGCAGCAGGTGTCTTTCCAGAATACGTACGCTGACCCAGTCGTGATTGTTGGTCCTCCAGGCGTCAATGAATCTGATCCCGTGACTGTGCGAGTCCGGAACGTCACCTCCACTGGCTTCGAGGTGCGACTCGAGGAGTGGGATTATGATGATGGCAGCCACCCCTATGAGACTGTCGGCTATGCCGTCGTCGAAGCTGGAACATATCAACTATCCGACGGGAGTGTGCTTGAGGCAGGTTACAGTGAGTCGGTCACACACTACTGGGACGACATCACCTTTGATGCTTCCTTTGCCTCCACTCCGATCGTCGTTGCTCAGGTGACTAGCACAAATGAAGCGACTGCGGTTGCCCCGAGGTTCCGAGATGTTTCGACTGATGGGATTAGAGTGTTAGTCCGTGAACAAGAATCCCATTACCAAAGTTCTGGATACAGCCACGCTGCTGAGCGAGTTGACTACCTCGCGATCTCTAAAGGGATTTCCTCGACAGCCCATTCTTTCGAAACGGGACTCGCGTCTTCCGTCACGGACGCCACTTCCACGATTTCCTTCGACCAGACCTTTGAAAACGCGCCGGTCTTCTTGGCGAACATCCAGAGTTGGAATGGGGGAGACCCTGCCGCTTTGCGATATCGTCAACTCGATGGCCAGAAGGCCACAGTGTTTGTCGAGGAGGAAAAATCGTACGATAGCGAGGTCGGACACGCTGCCGAGGCGGTTGGCTATGTCGCTTTCAAATCGAGCACCTTGTCTGGTATCGACACAGTCATCGAATCGAACTACCTCAACGGTCGAGGCCAATCCGACACTCTCGTCGGTTCGCGGGGGCCGGATGAAATCTACGGTGCGGGCGGTGATGACAAAATTTACGGTCTCGAGGGTGCCGATACGCTCTATGGGAATTACGGGAACGATGTCATCCTCGGGGGCAGCGGGTCTGACTCGATCGATGGTGGGAATGAGAATGACCGCATCTTGGCGGATAATTTTACCGACTACGATCAGCAATACGTCGCGTTCGATCTGGACGGTGACGGACAGCGGGATCCGTCCGGGAATCTAATCGACATGCGTGTCATGGGCGACTTCAATGACGATGGCAAGATGGACATTGTCATTCCTGAGTATAGCCTGGACCTTGGTCTGATTTTACATACTCAGTTTGCTAATGGGGATGGAACCTTTACTTCTCGGTCCTGGCTGGCTGGACACGGTAACGGGTGGCTCACCATGCCCTTGTTGACCGGTGACTTCAACGGTGACGGACTGACAGACATCGTCTTGCGAGGCATCACAAATGACCGAATCCAAGTCTCGACGTTGTTCTCTAACGGCGACGGATCGTGGAAGAGCCGCAGTCAAGGCCTGACAATTGATCCGAGCTACCTGGGCTACGTTGATTCTCGGGTCATCGATTTACCAACGGGCTACTACACGACCCAAGTCGGTGACGTCGACGAGGATGGACGCGATGACTTGACGTTCATCAAGCATCACAACGGGATTCGCTTTAGTACCTGGCTGGCTCAGGCAGATGGAAGCTACCAAGAGAAGGTGACACAAATCGACCAGCGATCTGCAACCTTGTCTGAAGAAGATTGGTTCTTCCGCGGTATCCAGAATGGAGATATCAATGGTGACGGACATATGGACATCGTGATGCACAAACTCAACCGGACCAGCACTGCTTTCTACATCTTCTTCGGACGAGATGACGGCTATTGGCATGACCGTACTATCAAGTACGTCAACGAAAGTAAACCAACCCCAGTTTCAAGAGAAGCGGATTCGCTGCTTATAGACGTTGATGGAGACGGAAGAGATGACTTCGTCGTGAGCTACCACGACGCCAACAACGCCAACGGCCTCACTGTCCGAAGCTACCTGTCCCAATTCCCTCCAGTAGATCCGCAGACCGGTACTTGGCAGAAAGTAGAAAACGTACTTGGTGACGGATTGATGAATGCCCCGTGGCTTGGTGACGTTGATGCAGATGGGCTCGAAGACCTCATATTCACTTACTACAGTTCCTCTCGCGGAACCATAGCTCGAGTCAAACTATCCGATGGAGATGGGACCTGGACTGAGTTGACTGAATATCAGATGGGCGACGGCAACGGTGTGTTCCAAAACACAATCCTCGTGGGTGATGTTACTGGCGAAGGAACGGCCGACATCGTCTTTGGTGGGATGGGGATGAATTCCTACCAAGGGCCCGGACTGGGTTTACGGATCAAGAGTGGCAATGCGAATGGGACGTTCGGTGCGGTTTACCAAACCCTCTTCGACGGTAACGACACTATAGTTGGCGGGAGTGGAACAGATACCTTGGTTGGTGCCCGCGGAACAGATCGCTTTGGTACGAGTATCTATGAGGACGACATCATTCGCCTTTACGAGAAGGGTGAGACAGTCGATTTCCGCGGTGCCGAAAGCTTGGCGGTGCGAAAGTATGATGTCCATCCGGTGACCGGAAAGGTATGGACTCTTCGGACGGACGATAAGCTCTGGCGACGGGCGAGCAGCGCGAGTTGGGGGAACGTTGAAGATTTCGAACTTCGTGCCGACGGCGAAGTGTACTACCTGGGCATGGGCGGATGGTTAGGTCGCTCCATTGACGTGCAAGGGGCGGGTGGTTGGGAAACTATCGACACCGGTGTCAACAAGTTCATCATGATTCCCAACTCCGAGGACTTCTACTACATCCGCAACGATTCGTGGGCTGTTCATTACAATGCGGATACGAAAACTCGCAGCAACTCTTGGTACCGGACCAAAGACATGGCATACGGTCAGGACGGCAGTCTATATTGGCTCAGCGATTACGGACTCCTTCAGCGGTATACTTCAGCAACAGGCTGGCGAGATGTCGCAAGCAGTGTGAAGAAGTTTCAAGTTGCTGACGACGGTAAGGTTTGGGCACTCCACACAGACAACGTCCTTCGGGTTTATCAGAAAACCTCGAGTCACTCGTGGTATCACAACGGTTGGTATTGGTCAAACACGAGGGATTTCGCTCTGACGACGGGAGGTCAGTGGTATTGGCTCGGAACGGCGAACGCGTTCCAGCGTTACCATCCTGGGTCTGGTTGGAGTCCGTTGATCTGGGGTGTCACGGAGATCGAGTTACTGGCGGATGGATATGTTCGTTATCGAAAAAGCTCAAGTTGGGAATTGTGGACGGAATAACGCACACAGTTCTTCCAGGTCCTTTTTTGTTCTCCAAACTGCCCCGGCCACCTTTCGTGAGGCCGGGGTTGAATTTTCTCGAAACCGAAGCATGATCCTATCAGTCCAAGAATTGATCGATCTGCTGGCGGCATTCCTACCCAAGTGCCGGTTCTGGAATAGAACTGAGGCGTTGGTTAAACACTTCAGTGCTTCTTCTTGGCAGACGCAACCGGAGCAGTCTTTGTAGGTCTACCGGTTCGAGTTCCCGGCACCTTGTCTGCGATTCTGAGATGAGCCTGCGATTGGTACTCACCCGCCCTTTCTTTCCAGGAAATCAACTCCATCTTTGCCCGAATTTCAAATGCTCGGAGCAAATCAATAGCTGTGCCTCCAGCAGGTCGCATCGAAATCTCTCGACCACAGATCGCGGATCGATCAGAGAGTTTGCCGCGCATTCCCCATTGTCTCCCGTTCAGGTCGTTTGAAAAAAAAAAAATTTTCCGCCTGGCACTTTCCCAACCTCTTTCCGCATTTACTTTCTGTCGAGACAAGACACCTCAAACCAAGTCTTCCGGAATCAATGTCTAAGCGGACTTGACCAGGAGCAGTGGCCCGCACAGATGGTTGGCGTGCGCGCGACAGATCAGGAAAAGGAGAAAGTGCCAACGAAGCACCTCTCTACCTGTCTCTCCTTGAGATTACCCAGGCCAACTTCAATTCCCATTTCGGAGTCGAGTTTACCATGTTTCCCCGCAAAACGCGTATCTCTCGAAAGTCCCGTCCAAAAACCTGCAAAACGATTTCTTCCATCAAGCCAGAGTTTGAAATGCTCGAAGGTCGGGTGGTGCCAGCGTTGTTCCACGTGACGACGGCTACAGACGTTGTCGATACGAGCGACAATCTGGTGTCGTTACGAGAAGCCGTCACAATGGCCAACGACACTGCTGGAGACGACACTATTACCTTCGATGACACACTCTCGGGTTCCGCGGTCGTTCTGAAGGATGGCCACTTGTCAGTTACAGACAGCGTCGAGGTCGAAGGACTGGGGTCCGCGAGTCTGACGATTTCGGGTGACGCGCTGAGCCGCATCTTCCACGTCGACGACGGAGATGAAACCAACGTGATCCGCGTGTCCATTTCCGGGCTCACGTTGACGAATGGTTCCGCCAACGACGATGTGGGATTCGATGTGCAGGGTGGGGCAATCTTGAATCGCGAGTTTCTCACCTTGCGGGACAGCGTAGTGATGAGCAACTCGGCCCTCGCCGAAGGAGGCGGAATTGCTAACGATCAGGGGACGTTGGAAGTCATCCGCAGCGAGATCACGAACAACTCCACGACCGGAATCGGCGGAGGCATTTCGAATAACGGTGGCACGCTTTCCATCAGCGAGAGCACCCTTGCGGGGAACTCGGCGGAAGACACCGGGGGTGGAGTTGCCAGCATGGGGGACTCTCCAACACTGACCATTGTGGATAGCATCATCCGGGGTAACTCTGCCGACTTCGCCGGAGGCGGGAACGCTACTCTGCAAGGTACGGCGACGATAACCACAAGTACGATCGCCGACAACTCGGCCAGCCGAGGAGGCGGCCTGTTCAACCGGTCGTCGTTGAGCTTAACCAACAGTACGATCAGCGGGAATTCTGCGACCGGAGAGGGCTTCCTCGACAGTGGCGGAGGACTGTTGAACGACGAAGGTACTGCGACGATCTCGAACGCGACCATCACCGAGAACTCTGCCGTCGATGGAGCTGGAATCCTCAACTTCGCGTCCTTCGGGCAAGCTGCGATGACGATCAACAACAGTACCATTGCAGGCAATGCGGCATCGGGTCGAGGTGGCGGTCTGGCCAACCTAGGACTTGCCGGCATGGTGGCCTTGAACCTCGAAAGCACAATCGTGGCCGACAATACTGCGGCCCAAGGGAACTCGGAGATTCATCGTGGGGCAGGAACGATCAACGCGGCAAGCAATCTCCTTGAGAATGACGCCGACCAAATCAACGGCACCGACGCGAACAACATCAAGGGGCAAGACCCGCTCCTCGACCTCAACGGATTGCAAGACAACGGGGGGCCGACCGAAACGATCGCCCTCCAGAACAATTCACCTGCGATCAACACAGGCAACAATCCGGACAACTTGACCACCGACCAACGGGGCGACGGGTTTCCGAGAGTGACCAATGGTCAGGCCGATATCGGTGCCTTCGAAACTCCTGAGCAACAAGGTCCGACCACGTTCACGTCTGCGGTAGATCCTGCAACCTTGGCAGAGAACGGCGGCATGGCTACCGGCACACTCACTCTTGATGCTTCTGCCACGGCAGAGATCACTGTTACTCTCTCGAGCGACGACGAAACCGAAGCCCTTGTGACCGAAAGTGTCACCATCCCTACCGGAGAAGATTCCATCACGTTCACGATCACGGGCGTCGATGACGACGTTGCCGACGGCACGCAAATTGTCAAGATAACCGCTTCGGCTCCAGGGTTTGATTCCACCACCGCTGAGGTCGAAGTGACTGACGACGAGACCCCGACGTTAGCCATTACAACTACGTCGGCAAACGTCAGCGAAGCGGGAGGAACGACGACAGCCACCGTCACTCGCAACTCGGATGTCACCTCCGCTTTAGTCGTTACCCTCTCGAGCGACGACGAAACCGAAGCCCTTGTGCCCGAAAGTGTGACCATCCCTGCCGGAGAAGATTCCATCACGTTCACGATCACGGGCGTCGATGACGACGTGGTCGATGGTCTGCAGAACGTGACGATCACGGCTTCGGCAACGAATTTCACAGAAGGAGTCGTCGTCGTTGAGGTAACCGATGACGACCAAGAGCCCGAGACCTCTATCGAGCAGTTGGCTCGTGACTACGGTTTTCGGTTCGCCAATTCGTTGTACGAAAACTCTTACGGTTTCGAGGAGAAGTGGTTCCAAGACCGCGCCGGCAACTGGTTCAACATATCTCCCGACGGAACAATCTCCCGATGGAATGAAATTGCGGGCGATCTCGGTTCTCCGGTCACGACGACCGGCACGGATGTCTTCGCAAACCCCAA
>CAYYUU010000341.1:0-7467 GCA_964474955.1 uncultured Alcaligenaceae bacterium
GCCCAACGGTTCAAAACGATCGTCGCCCAGGAGTATTCCGACCTGGTTTACAATGGACTTTGGTTCAGTAGTTTCCACCAGGATTTGTTTGCTTTCGTCCAGAGCAACCAGCGATACGTCAGCGGGCACACTCGCATTAAACTCTACAAAGGACAGGCGACGGTCGTCGGTCGTAAGAGCGAAAGCAGTCTCTACAACAAGAAACTCGCCACGTACGAGAGCGGTGACGAATTCGATCACGATGCGGCCAAAGGTTTCATCCGCTTGTTCGGGTTGAGTCAGCAAACGCAGGCTCAGATTCAGCTCTTGAAAGATGGCGGGGCATTCCAATTGCCTGGCGTTTCGACGGAAGAATCGGAGACATAGGCCCATTTCCATGAGTTCACGCCGCGTGGCTACAATCTTTCACCGCTACGCGGCTCAAACCAAACTCCAAAACGCAACGAAAAAAATCTTCCGCCTCGCTCTCTCACTTCTATCTCTCGCAATTCTTCCGTTGCTCCGTTCCTGCGGATTGGCTAACATCGGCACCTCAACATGTTCAATGCCCTTTCAAGGAAGAAAGGATATCATATCGTGGCTGTTCCGCTCTCCGACTTGGCTGCCCTTGTCCGTGGAAAAGTAATCGGCGATGAAGCCTTACTCATCGAGTCCGCCAGACCACTGAAGTTGGCGGGCCCTTCGGACATTACATTCCTCCAAGACACTGGCAAGGCGAACCAATTAGCCGACTCCGCCGCCTGTGCTGTCGTGACGCCCGTCGGGATGCCCGCGAACGGCAAGGCCATGATTCAAGTCGAAGACCCGTTGGATGCATTCATTGCGATAGTCCAAAGTTTCCAGGCGCCGCATAAATCGAAGAAGTCTGTCGTGGACCCAAGGGCGGCGATCGATTATTCCGTCGTGCTCGGAGTGAATGTATCCGTCGGGGCGTTTGCGGTGGTCGGCGAGGGAACCGTCATCGGTGATGGCTGCCGCATTCACCCGAACGCCACGATCGGTCCGAATTGTGTTCTTGGAAAAGACGCAGTAGTCCATCCGGGGGCCGTCTTGTATGAGGGAACAGTGGTCGGGGATCGCTCGATCATCCACGCGAACGCGGTCATTGGTGCGGATGGATTTGGGTATCGCTTTCGCGACGGCAAGCACGAGAAAATTCCGCAGCTAGGAAATGTGGTCATTGGCGAAGATGTCGAGGTCGGCGCAGGGACCACGATCGATCGTGGAACGTTCCAACCGACCGAAATCGGCGAAGGCACGAAGATCGATAATCTCGTACAAATCGCCCACAACTGCCGCATCGGAAAACACAATCTTCTCGTGAGCCAGATGGGAATTGCCGGTTCCAGTACGACGGGCCAATATGTCGTGGTCGCCGGGCAAGTGGGAATCAGAGACCACGTCAACATCGGTGAGGGCGCAGTCATTGGGGCCAAGGCCGGAGTGACGAGTGACATCCCGGCAGGACAACGAGTCCTCGGCGCACCGGCCAGGCCGGAAGGCGACCAGAAACGAGTCCTCATGAGCCTGGAGAAGCTTCCCCAACTTAGGCGCGACGTGAAAGCGCTGCAACGCCATTTGGGGCTCGTGGAGGAGAAAGACGAGTAAAGAACAGTTGCTTTTCGCTCCGCGAAAAGTTCTTTGTCTTTCCAAATCTTTTCGCTCCGCGAGAAGCAACTCTCCGAACGCCCAAGCGAAAAGGTGACTATTTCCGAGGCGAAACACATGGCCGATACTCGCACCTACGACGCCAAGCACCCCATCGGACTACTTGCGGGAAGTGGAAACTTTCCGATACATTTCGCCCGAAAAGCACGCCAACTCGGGCATTCGCTCGTAACGGTTGGACTTCGGAACGAAGCGTCTGCCGAGTTGAAAGAGCTATCTTCTCGATTCTACTGGAGTGGGGTGGCCAAGATGGGTCGCACGATTCGGTGTTTCCGGAAGGAGGCCGTTCGCCAAGTCGTGATGGCCGGGAAAGTGCAGAAGACGCGTATGTATGCCCCGTGGCGAATCGTTCGGTTCCTGCCTGACTGGCGCACGATTAAATTTTGGTTCAACCGAAAACGTCGAAATAACAGCGACGATACCTTGCTGCTAGGGATCATCGATGAGTTTGCAAGGGATGGAATCGAAGTCGTTTCCGCATTAGACCTTTGCCCGGAGCTACTCGTGAAAGTTGGAACCTTGACCAAACGCCCTGCCACACCCAAAGAGTTGGCCGACGTCCGCTTTGGGTGGAATCTGGCGAAGGAAATGGGGCGCCTCGATGTCGGTCAAAGTGTGGCCGTCAAGGAGTCGGCTGTGCTTGCCGTCGAAGCCATCGAAGGCACCGACAAGGCAATCCTACGGGCCGGAGAGTTGTGTCCTGCGGGTGGGTTTGTGGTCGTGAAAGTGGCCAAGCCCCAACAAGACATGCGGTTCGATGTTCCCACGATCGGAACGAATACTATCAACACCATGAAATTAGCCGGGGCTCGCGTGTTGGCCGTCGAGGATGGCAAGACGATCCTGATCGACGACGCCGAAACGATCGACCTGGCCAATCGGTATGGAATGACGATCATGGCTTGTCGCGAAGAGTCGCTGGCCGAAACTCCTGCGCTGTGCGAATGAGAATGCACACGCCGAGGATCCGTGGGTGTACGCGAGCCGCGCGTATCTTGCCTGGGACGAGAGTCAAATACCCACGAGCCGAGGATACATACGATCCCAATAATATTGCCAGTATTCAAAGTACCGTTTCTTTTGTGAGAACGGAACGTTCCCGTTCCATTCTTTAGGGCGCTTCTTTATAATCCAAGACTACGGCGATGATTTGGAGAGGCGAATTTGCCTTGGCACGGAGCCATCTCCCAACATGATCTTACCTGCCGTGTTGTCTTGATTTTCCGAAACTTCGCTAGCGCCCGCGTAAAGACCTTCCCAGTCGAACCCAGCTCCGCCAACCAACCACGCTGGAAGTTAGAACCGAGGAGGCGGGGAATGTTGCGGGAGAGACAACACGACGCGAACTTCCGGATAGTCAGATATGGGCATTATCAAGTTCTCAGTCCCACCCACTTTGGGCCTCGAAGACGTGCACGAGCTGGAGCGAGCGGCCTTCTGCGGTGGTCCTGACGGAATGCCCTTCTCGAGCCAAATTCACGTCGACCCTTCCCTGCTGACCCTCGCACGTGATTTCGAAGATAGCGGCTACCTGGTCGTTCCCTGGTACAACAAGAATGCCGGGCGGCTCATCGCCAGCACGGCCACTTTGATCGAGCGACAACAACCCTACGACTTGCTGATCGAACTTGCCAGGGGTCGCATCAACACCCTCCGGAACCAATCGCAAGACTGGCTCCACGGTGGGTTGAACATGCCCGTGGCTCTGGCCCAACGGATCAAGGACGCTACGCTCGCCTTCTGCCGAGCCCTCGCTCGATATCCCTCCGATGAAGCCCACCGGCACGCCCAAACGGCCCTCGCTCTCGGCGCGGAGGCCGCCGACGAACTCATCCGTGTCTACATGAATCAGGTGTTTCAAGTCCGGAGTCAGAACCACCAACGGTCGCACGGGACTTCGAAACTCGATACCGTGTTGGGCGTGCGTTTGGGCCCGAGTGTTCCCACGGGGCCGGGCGAATCTGCCTTGATCCGGACTTGCAATGGTTACAGCATCCCTTTCTCCATCAAGGAGACGGTCCCACAGGAAGGGGAATTTGCTTTCGACGTTTACGACCCCATCGTCGAGTGGGCCACGTCCCAGGATCAACCCGTTTGGGGTGGACCGCTGATCGACTTTTCCCCGCACCAAATTCCATCCTGGTTGTGGCTCTGGGAGAGGGACCGGAATCGCATCGCGAATTTGCTCTGTGAATATACCGCAGCACTCTTGGAGCACTACGACCAACAGATCCAGACGTGGCAGCTGACCGGGGCGGCGAATATACCCGGCGTTCTTTCACTCCAAGACGACGAACTGCTTTGGCTGACGCTCCAGATGGGCGAGGCTGCCCGAAAGGTGTCGCCAGATTGTGACTTGATTGTCGGAGTCAGCCAGCCCTGGGGTGATTATATGCGAGACGAGGAGCGGTGCTATTCGCCCTTTGTCTTCGTCGACACGCTCCTTCGCTCGGGGTTGTCGCTCTCGGCCATCGACATCGAAGTCGTGATGGGAGTCACACCAAGAGGGAGTTACTGTCGTGACCTGCTGGATTTCTCGCGGATGCTAGATTTGTATGCCTTGCTCGGCGTGCCGATCCAGGTCACGTTGGGTTATCCAGCGAGTGTCAGTCATGATTCGATTGCCGATTCCCAAATTACCCCGACGGCGGGGTACTGGCGAGATGGCTTGACTCCGGAAACCCAAGCCGAATGGGCCTCGGAATTTGCAACGTTGGCGTTGTGCAAACCATACGTGCGAGCCGTCCAGTGGATGCAGTACTCGGACGTCGACCCACACCTTTGTCCGCATTGCGGCGTGCTGGATCGCGCAGGAAAAGAACGACCGGTGTTGAACCGGCTACGCCGCATTCGCGAGAAGTATTTGCGATAGTCCTGGAGGGTGAGAGAAGATCTCACGCGAAGGTGCTCTGGAAATAAGACAAGGGAAGAACCAAAGACGTGGGTCCTTTCGCGGAGCGATAGGCGGCACTCAATAACCAACGACCTCGGCTTTCATTTCTCAAGACCGGCCAAAGAACAAGAACAGGCAAACGAGGGCGAGCACTCCGAAGAGCGTACAGAGCCCGAGCAACACCCAGATTGGAGAAGTTCTTCCTTTCGACCTTCGGTTCTTCCGGCTCGGCGTGGCGGACTCGATAAGGGGTTGGTGTTCGTCCGAAAACCTCATGCCCGCGAGCGAAAAGTCACCTTCTTGCAGGTCGTCACTCGTGGCAACGGGCATCACCGGTGTCCGGTTAAGATTTGGCTTTGGCGTCGGCGAACTCACATCCCCATTCGGGTTGGGCGAGTGAGTTCGGGCTTCCCTGGCAATGTTGTGCAGCGGAAGCGACGGAGAAGACGAAGCGGAATGTGGTGCCAGCGAGGCCATCAAGTCAGCAGGAATTTGATAACGCTGGGCTGGGTCTTTGGCCATCAATCGGCGGACAATCGCAGCGACTTGAGGCGTAACGTCTGGCCTGACTTGCTCGACAGGCGTCGGGTGTTCGCTCGTCTGCCGAATCATTTTTTCCAACGAAGTTCCCCCGGGAAACGGCACACTTCCGGTCAAAAGAAAATACATCGTGCAACCGAGGCTGTAGAGGTCAGAGCGTATGTCAACGTTGTGCAGGCTTCGGGCTTGCTCGGGAGAGAGGAAATCTGGTGTTCCCATCACGGTATTTCCGCGAGTGAAAATTGTTCCGATGCCGTCCTCGGATTCTTCCCCAGGCGCCTGGAGACGGGCGAGTCCAAAGTCGACGACTTTCACGCACACCCCTGCCCCGCCAGTCGGACCCTTCTGTACCAATATGTTTGCGGGCTTGATGTCGCGATGCAGCATTTTCTTTTCGAAGGCGCACTGTAGAGCCGCTGCGGCTTGCCGTATGATCTCGCAAGCCAGACTCGCGCGGAGCGGCCCCTTCTTGCGAACCAATTGCTCGAGGTTGGGTCCGTCTACAAATTCCATCACCATGTAGATTTTGTTTCCGGTGATGTTTGCGTCGAAGGCAGTGGCGATGTTCGGGTGGTGGAGCTTGCCCGCCGCCAGGACCTCCCGATGAAAGAGATCACGAGCTTTCTTGATTTGGTCAGGGTCGTCGGACTGCATCAACTCCGGGTGCAGGACTTTCAGCGCGACGACCCGATTCATTGTCCTTTGGATGGCTTTGTAGACACGGCCAAGCCCACCCTTGCCGACCAAATGTTGGATGACGTACTGCCCGACGACGAAGCCTTTGTGTTTGCCTGCCAATAACAATTCGGCCTGGAATCGGGTGAGCTTCCTGTTTTTCAAAAGGGTGAGCGCCACGGCTTTACCCTCTCCACCAGGAGGAAGACCCTCACAAATCGTCTTGAACTGCTGCGGCGTGAAGATGCCGCTTTGCTGGAGGAGTTGGAGGAAGGTCTTTCGGGTCATTTGTGTGGAGGTCATGGCTTGAACCCCTGGGGTAGGCAATGCAGCAAATCAAGGAGCAAGACGGTCAGAACAGGGAGATACTCGACCGTCCAGGGCGGGAGCGTCTGAATGCGGAACAGGCGATTGAGGCGAGCCCGAAACAGAAGGTCACCCACGTTCGGGAGTGAACTTACTGCACACAAGATGCTACAGTTCGACGCGGACACGGGCCCAATCGTTCGACGGCACAGGAGAATTTTACTGCGGGCGCCTGCGATCTCGTTTTTCTGAACATCAGTCCAGAAAATGATGGTTGCGAACCGTCGTCGAATTTCCCTCAGTTCCATGCGTCGGTGTGCTCGCCGGACGTCCCAACTGCAACGAATCGATTGTGCGAATGAGGATAACCCCGAGAGTTCCCGAATTCAGGTCCAACTTTGCGAATTTGCACTGATTTCTCGGCGATCAATCGCATTCATCGCTACATTATACGCAAGCCTAGTCAATGCGTGCGTTTTGATCGATTTTCTCCCGCGAATTCCTTGCCTTGTTGGGATTCGTCGTTCGAAACTCGGCAAAAGTAGCTGAGAGTTTCCGGAGCGCACACAATCCGGGGCAAAGGCATTCGTGATTCATGGCGGGCGAGATTAAAGTCAACGGGGTGTTTCGCAAGCAGAATCTACACAATCCTATGCCATAAAATCCGTATTGAGGGGTCCCGAGTGCGGAAAATTGGGCAAAGTTTTTCCACTCGTGCAAAGAAACCAACCCTGAACCACTCATCCTCTTGTATTCTGAACAGCTCATGTTTGACCAGCTCTTGCAAAACGCGGCCCTTGTTCTTCCTGACACCATCTTGAATCCCGGATTTCTCGGCATCAACGCCGGAAGAATCGAGCAAATTGGGCCAATGTCCGAACTACAATATCAAACGGCGAAGGAAAACATAGATCTCGGAGGGCGATTGGTCCTCCCTGGTTTCATTGATCTCCACGTCCACGGAGGAGCGGGGGCGGACTTCATGGACAGCACCTGCGAAGCCTACGAGACTGTCTGCCATGCTCACATTCGCCACGGCACTACAAGTCTCTTGCCCACAACTACGGTCGCTCGGCACGATCAACACCTTGCATTTCTGGAACTCTGCCAGGAATATCTCGGCTGCCGTCCCGGACTTCCTCGGAATTTGGGTGCACATTTCTATGGGCCCTATTTTGCTGAGGCCGCGAAAGGGTGTCATCCAGGAGAAACCGTTCGTCCGCCACAACCCGAAGAATACTTGCAATACATCGATCGCCCCCAAGTGATCTGCCGCGCAACGGTCGCTCCGGAACTAGCGGGAGCGGAGGAGTTTGTGCGGGCTTGCATCGATCGTAAGATTGCGTGCAACGTGGGACATTCGCATGCGACGTTCGAGCAAATGG
>CAYYUU010000342.1:0-7462 GCA_964474955.1 uncultured Alcaligenaceae bacterium
GGCCTGGGCTTTCTTCGCGGCGTCTTCGGCGAGGTTCTTGACACGACGATAGGTCGTGTCATCTCGGAGACCTTCGTCCGTTTCGGTTAGAGTCCAAAGGAGGTCACGCAGTCCTACGGCAAGCTGTTGGGCATAGAGAACGAGCGTGTTGAGGTAGTCACCTCGGTTGACCCCCACGATTCGAGGTTCCTCTTTCAGTGCTTCATCGAACTCCACGAGTTTTCGTTCCAGGCTCCGGGCCAACGATACTAGCCTGGCATGTGTCTCGCCAAGAGTCTCTCGCGAGACAGTTTGGACGGCTCCCCAGGGGTTTGAATTCAGAGCCAGGGACGGCGGAGCCTTCGAGGCCCCGTCCATGCTCGTGAGAAGCCGGTCGATGCTCCCACTTTCGACGGGGTACACGAACGTGTGTTCTCCGTCCCTCCCCCAGTCGACGAGGTCACTCGTTCGCCAACACGTTTCGCACTTGATGCAGTTTTCGTGATTCACGACGATCTGCAGTTGTCCCGTCGGACTCTTCCGAGCTTCGTAGACGTGGGCTGGGCAGACGTGCCAGAGTCCGGCCTTAGTGACCTCGTCCTTCTTGGCGAGATCGGTGGGCCAAAAGACCTTGATGTGGGACTCCTTGGCCGTGTTGTATTCGAGTTGGGCGAGTCGTGCTTCCCACCTTTGGGTCGAGCCTGCGAGGTGCTTTGTCAGGTCTCCCGCCGCCTTCGCCTTGGCGGCGTACTGGATGGCCAGTTCGTCTCTCTGGGGATCAGCTTCTAGGATGTCACTTTTGGCGTGACTTCCTCGGTTCCGGAGTCTGTCCCACAGGATTATGAATCCGGTGGACAGGCCACCGAACACCGCCAGGAGCCCCGCCTGGAGGACGTCGAAGAGATTGATCTGGCGTTTGAGTAGCTGCAATGCCTGGGGGAGCTTGTGTGACAGTGGTGTGTCATTGTTGGCGTAGACGATCTTGGCCGCCGACGCGAGCACCGGAGCAAACCTCTCGAACCAACGCCGCGTTGCCGCGGGCGGCAGTCCACTCGGTTCCTGTCCGCCATTGACGGAGTAGTGGAGCTTGATCTGTCCGGGGTCTGGGAGGTTCGCTCGCGGACTCCGGAAGAGATCTCGACAGGCGTTGACACACCCGTCGAGCAATAGTTGCCAGAATCCTAACTTCGGGAAGACCTCCCTCACGCGGAGTGCCTGGTTGAGTTCCGCGGCGTCGTCGCGAAGTTCGTTCCACTGGGATGGGCCGACGAGTCGGAGCATGAGCCGCAGCCAGTTACTCCAACGTTTGAGGACCCACAAGTTGGACCTCGTCCAAAGGTAGGACGTCTGGAGCGTGAGGTCGACGTTCTTTCCAAAGAATGCCTTGGTCTTCTTGACGTAGCCCGGCCATCGGCTCAGGAACTCGACGTCTTGCCAGTAGTGATTGCGTTTGAGAGGTTCGACGTAGTGCCGCTCGAGGTTGTCCCGCGTGAAGGGTTTCCCCTCGCGGCGAAGTTGCTTGGCGGCCTGCACTAGGGCCAGTCCCATCGCCGTCGCAGGTCCCGTGAAGTTGGGGTACGGGAAGTCGATTCCAATGGCCGTGGCGGCACCTCCCACGGCGAGCCCGTTGTCCACGAGCGTGGGTATCTCACGCGCCCCACCACCCCGGATGATCTTCGCCCCAAAGGCACCTCGCCTGGCGCCTTCGAACCAGGGCCGAAGCGACGGCAAGTTCTCGAACCACTCCTTCAATAAATTCGGGTCCCCACCGAAATGTTCGTGCAGGTTGTCCGCCGGGAGCACCAGACCAACCGACAGACTATGTCGGTTCGTGTAAAGGAAGCCCCCCGAGTTGAGGTGCATGTCCTTACCTTTGAGGGTTCCGTTCCGCAGGACCATCTCGTAGGCAACTCCCTGGTCGCCTTGGATCCCAAAACGTTTTTCGATCTCGGCGGGTGAGAACTCAAGAACCTGCTTGATACCCTGGAGGAACTTGGGCGAACGTCGCGGGTCGGTGAACCTCTCGTATCCCTCCTTGGTGACGAGGTGGGAAGCGTCTCCCTCGGCGAGGTACACGAGGTCGGCATAGAGCGTCCCTCGGTTCGTGCAGACTCCGATGACTCGCCCGTCCTCACGCACGAGGCTCTCGACGGTTGTGTCGTTCAGGAGGGTCACGCCATGGGTCTGCGCGACTTGCGAGAGGTGATGGTCGTAGACCGGACGAAGGACCGTGTAGCAATTTTGGAAGGCGTTGGGGTCGCGATACGTTGTCCCGAAGATGCCGTGTCCGTCGGTCAGAAAGAACCCACGTTCGACGAGCCGGCGTTCCCACGCGAGGGCCTCGACACCGTCTGGGCCAAGGATGTCGGGATGGGCGAGGGACTCACAAAAGTAGACACACCCGGACCAGTTTTCCGCGCCGGGATACGGAGCCGCTTCGACCGCCGCGACATGAAATCCGGCTCGGGCCAAGCCAATGGCAGCGGTGATGCCTGCGGCACCGGCCCCCACCACCACCACGTCATAATGTTTGAAATCCATCTGAGGCGTCTCCTTGCGCCAGGAGGGCGAAAATATATATGTGTTGTCGGGAGGAAAAGCGATTCGCCCGAAAGGTCGCAAGGAGAGCAAGGGCCAATTGAGGTGATCGGGTTCTGCCAACGGAGCCATGGGTACGCCGTGGGCAACCGATGCCGAGAGCGGTTGGGAATGGTTCGAGCGAAGGACTCGTGAGGTTTTTCAACATATTGCGGACTGGGCGGATAAAGTAGCAGACTCACAGCGTCAAAGTAGCAGGCACTCCGTGTGCCGTTACCAAACCAAAGCGAACGGCACACGGAGCGTGCCTGCTACTTTCGATTCATTTCCCGCACAGTCCTCAACAGGTAATTTGTCCAACACTCCATCGATTCCCAATAACGTCTCCCAATGCTCATCCGTGAGTGCGGTCGTTCGTGCGTTTCCATCCTCCTACGAATTGACGAATCCGACAATTTCAGAATATCAGACGGACAGATTAATTAGAAGCGAGTCGGTCGAATTCGGGATGAGGAGCGTAGCGCGGGCCGAATTTGTCAGCGAATTCGGTGAGGGTAGACTGAATTTTCGAGAGACCGACCTGGCGTGCATAACGGACAGGGCCACCGCGATAGCTGGGCCACCCAGTCCCGAGGATGACAGCCAGGTCCAACACGTTGGCGTCTTCGACAACCCCTTCGGCAAGACACGCTAGTGCCTCGTTCACGGCAAGCAACAACAGCCGTTCGCGAGCATGGGCCATGACTTCATCGGGGGCGGAAATCTCCGCCATCTGTTGGCCGGAGGTTTGCGAGGCTTCCGTCGTCGCGGCCTGGGTCGCCACGTTGGCCGTGCGTTTTCCCGTCCGCCATCGGTAGAATCCCGTACCGGTTCGTTGACCGAGCCATTTCTTGTTCGCCATCGTTTCGAGGGCGAGGTTCGCCGCCTGGCGGTCTTGCAACACTGAATCGAGGACGTGCCTGATGCTTTGAACGACGTCCACGCCGATCTGATCGATCAACTGAAGCGGCCCCATCGGCATTCCAAAACGCCTCATCGTCAAGTCGATCAAATCGATGCGCAGCCCTTCGCTGACAAGCGCCGCAGCTTCGCCGAGGTAAGAAATTAAAATGCGATTGACCAGAAAGCCTGGATGGTCGGAGACCAAAACCGGAGTCTTGCCGAGCTTGAGAACAAACTCATGGAGTCGGTGCAGAACACGCGAACTGGTCGTTGGCGTGCGGATGATTTCGACCAGGGCCGTGCTGTGCATGGGGCTGAAGAAGTGCAGACCGGCCATTCGTTGCGGGTGTTCGAGCGATTGTTGGATTTCCCCAATCGTCGATGCGACCGTCGTTGAGGCAATGAGAGTGGACCGTGGGAGTTCCTCTTCCAGGTCAGTGAGCACAGCAGTCTTCGCCTCGATGTCTTCTGGCCCGGCCTCAAGCAGCAAGTCCAGGTGGGCGAAATCAACCGGTCCGGTGTATCCGCGGATGCGGCTGATGATCGTCTCGAAGACTTCCTGCTCGAGCTTTCCGTGTTTGACGGCCTGGTTCAACAACGTGATGATCCGCAGGATGCCCCACCCGAGGGTGTCCTTGTTCTTCTCGTGAAGGATGACTTCGCATCCCTGGATGGCGGCGAGTTGGGCGAACCCCGCTCCTACATCTCCCGCGCCGATGATCCCGATTTTTCGGATGGGTGCCGATTCGCCGGCCACGGGCTTGGGCGGTTTTCGGGCTTCCTCGCGTTGGATCGAATGGTGGATCAAGTTTTGACACGCCGGTGTCAATGCTAGCCGGGCGAACGTTTCTCGCTCTATGGCCAATCCCGCTTCGTTCCCCTGGTTGAGTCCGGTCCGGATGGCCGTCAGCGCGTCCCAATGAGCGAACCCTTCCTCGTGCAGATATTTTCGCAGGACCCGTTCGCTCCCACGAAACAAAAGCCATCGACCAAGCGGATTGCTTTCGATCAGAAATTGTTTCCACCCGCGGAGCGGAAGGTGTTCCGGGTGACGTTTTTCGGGCGAAGCCAACAGACCAGGCGGTTCGGAATCCGACGTCTCGACGAGCGCGTCGGCGAGTCCACACCGGACAGCCTCGACGGCACCGAGTCGACGTCCCGACAGGATCAGTCTTAGAGACGTCTCGAGCCCGACGAGGCGAGGAAGACGCAGCGTTCCTCCCCAACCCGGTATCAACCCCATGTCGAGTTGGAGCAGTCCGAGTTCCGTCGAACCGTCGTCGATGACGATTCGGTAGTCGCAAACGAGAACAAGTTCGAGCCCGGCACTCAAGCACGATCCGCCGATCATGGCGACGGTCGGAATGGGGAACTCGGAAAGGCGTTGGGTGAGTTCTTGGCCGCGTTGAGCGAGATGTAAGGCTTCTTCGGAGGTCTTGAGTTTGGCGAGTTCGCGGGGATCGATGCCGGCCAAGAACGAGTGCTTTTTTCCGCTGCGGAAAATCACCAGGCGAGGGCCGACGCTTTGGATATGATCGAGAGCGGCATCGAGATCGTCCAAGACCGCGAGGGACAACACGTTCGCGTCGTTGCCGACGACGTCAAAATGCAGGATGCAAACGTCCTCGGAGAGTCGCCCGACCCACAAGTTATCTCTTTGGAATTGGGCCATCCCGATTTCTCCAAGGGCGCTCTCGTCTCGTAGTCCGAAGTGGGGTTTGGAAAAGTTGGTCTCAAGATAGGTTCGTTCACTATTTCTTTGCTAGGGTGGGACAACGAGCGTAACGACGGCACACCATGACTTTTCTCTTTCTGCTCTCTGTTCCCTATTCCCTATTTTCATCCTTCCTTCAACACTGCCCAAAGCCGATCTTGCGTTTCTTCCAGAAGGCCAATGGCCGCATCCAGGCAATCGAGCGATTCGTCATACACACCATCGGCGGCAGCGGCCCAGGATCGATTGATTTGTCTTTCGCACGCGGCGAATCGGTCCATCACTTCGGCATACGAACCGAGTCCGTACTGGCGGATGAAATCGGTCCGGCCTTCCACAAACGTCACGACTTCCGATTTCTGCGCGTCCTCAAGTCGAGTCAAGATGAGTTTCAACTTGTCACCGACGGCTGGATCTTTGGCGACATCGGAACGTTTCAAGTCGGTGGCGTTTGCCTCGGTCGGGGTCGGGACAGTTTCCCCGGCCATTCTCGCCAGCGGCGTTGGCAGCGGCTCGTCTTCGGGAGTAACTTCGTCCACGTCCGGCGAATCAATAATCTCCTCGCCGCGACCCACACCCGTCAACTCATTGTACAGGGCCGACAACTTGGCGTGCAGGCTGACGAGAGTCGCTTCCGGACCTGTCGTTTCGTGCTCGTCCTCTTCTTCTTTCGGCTTGCTGCCTGCCTGAACCAAGAACGCCCCCAAAAGCAAACCGACCACACTTCCCATAAAGTAGAACAATCCAGGCCAGCGAGTTGGCGAAAATTCTCGAACGACGACATAGTGTTGTTTGATCCGGGGGTCGTCACTCTCGGCTTGCTTTCGGAGTTCTGCGAGTAGTTCGGGCGTCAATGGATCGCCACTGTCCGCGAGCGCAACTGGCAGCCCATCAGGGGTGGTCACGAGTCCCGTTTCGTCATCCACTTTCAGCTTGTGCATTTGGGCAGGCTTCAGGCGAGAAAGTGCTTGGATTTGCTGGGCGTACAACTCCGGACCAAGGGGGTAAATATCTTCCCCTTCCTCGTATTTCTTGTAGTTGCCCTTGATGGCAGTTCGGACGACTCCCCAATACATCTGCCAGCCGAACGACACAGATGGTAACGGCGGAATGTGAGTTTGAAGGTGTTCCGAGATAGCGCACTGCCGAGTCGGCTCCAATTGTCCCGGTTCTCGTGGAAACCTCCTTTCCTTTCGGAAAATCAGAATTCCGCTCGGAGACTTCACGGTCAAAAGTTTCTCGCCTTCTTGCTCGAACGCCGAATCGGGAGCATCGAGCGGCACGTGGTATGCCGTCGCCGCAGCCAGAGCCCCGATCGTCACGGACACTATCAGGATGATGTTGCCGAGGAGTTTCAACATGATCGACTCCGGGGTGTCTGAATATCAGGGCCGCTTACACAACGAAAGTCACGAGGATGGTAATGATCATCGCTAGCGTGGCTTCGCCGACGATCAACCCCGCACAAAACGGCACGCCCCATTCTTCGGCCCACTGCTTTCCTTTGATCATCGACACAAACATGTTCGCCATGCAGCCAACACCATACGTCAGAATGTATTGAATCGGCAGATACATCGATAATCCCACGAGGACACCGAGCCCCGGGAACGCACCAAGACCGAGCAAGATGCCAAGCACAGCTCCGAAGATGTAAAGGGCGTATGGCAGATTTCCACCCTGTACGCCGAGGATAATGTCCTTGAGAGCCTGAGCCTGCGGGGCCGTCGTGTCGGTGCCCGGACCGATCGGAATTTGCTGGTTCGTGGCATTGAGGTTCGCTTGGACGATCAGAGCGAGTGCGCCCATCGTGACCAACGGTCCGATGATGACGCTCACGACCTCCAGAATCTGTTGCCGACGTGGTTGAGCACCGACAATGTAACCCGTTCGCAGGTCCATCATCATGTCCGACGACGCCGATAGCGACACGCACAACGCTGCACCAAACATCACGGCGGCAACGACTTGATCCGTCCCGGCCAAGAGCATCACAAGCACGACCGTCAACAACGCCAATCCGGAGATCGGCGACCAGTCGGTCATCCCCGTGCACTGGGCAATGATGATCCCCGCGAACCAGATCCAAGCTGCCCCGACGATGGCCAAAACGGCGTTTCTTGCATAGCTCGGTAGGTCGCCCAGAAGGCCCTCGTCCGCATTGTCGGGAATGATTATCTTGGCGGCATAGAACAAACCTACAATCCCAAGGATCCCGAGGAGTACGAGCGGCATGATGCCCAGTTCGTCTTTTCCTTGTTTCGTCGAGCCCGCCGTGAAGATACTCCG
>CAYYUU010000343.1:0-7449 GCA_964474955.1 uncultured Alcaligenaceae bacterium
TAGTAGGCACACTCCGTGTGCCGTGACCAGAAGTAGTAGGCACACTCCGTGTGCCTACTACTTCCCAAATAGCAGCGAACGGCACACGGAGTGTGCCTGCTACTTTGTCAAGCCACTTTGCGCTGAAACTGAGCTTCATGGAGAGATTCGTAAACGGCGCAACCGATGAGAAGTTCTTGATGGGTCCCGACGGCTTCGATGCGGCCTTGATCGAGGACCACGATGCGGTCGGCGATTTCGAGTGTGTTGAGTCGGTGAGTGATCACAAACGTTGTACGGTTCTTCATGAACTCACGCAACACGCGATGGATTTCTGATTCGCTGAGGGCATCGGCCTGGTTCGTGAACTCGTCGAGAATCAAGATGCTCGGATCGCGAAGGAACGCACGAGCCAGTGCGATTCGTTGCCGTAATCCTCCCGAAAAGATACGCCCGGCCTCCCCGACTCGTGTGTCGTATCCGTCGGGCAGACTCATAATATAACTATGGACGAACGCTTGTTGAGCTGCCTTCTCGACTTGTGCTCGCGTTGCACGCCGATGTCCGTAAGAAATGTTGTTATGGATCGTGTCGTCAAAGAGGGTTGTTTCCTGCGTCACTAAACTGATCTGTTGTCGTAAGCTGCGTAAGTTGGCGTCGCGAATGTTGACTCCATCTATGAAGATGGAACCGTGGTCTGGATCATGAAATCGCGGTAATAGGCCGAGTAACGTTGTCTTCCCCGAACCGTTCTTGCCGACGATAGCGATTGTCTCGCCGTGCTTCACTTCCAAATTAATCATAGTCAGAGTTGGTCGGTCGGGCTCATACGAGAAACATACGTCCCGGAACGTAATCGTTTCCGAATGTCGTGCGATGATCGGTCCGTTGCTATTCTTTCGAACTTCCGCTTCCATGTCCGAAACGTGGAAGATTCGGTCCGCTGCTGCGGCTCCGGATTGCAGGCGTGTGTAGACGTTCGAAAGTCGTCGCACGGGATCGGCAATGGCCGCGAGCAATACGTAGAGCTGTAACAGCGATTCCGAATCCATCGGCTGTTGAAGCATTCGCATTCCGAGTATGTGTGTCTTGCCATTGAGCACCAAGTATGCACCCACGAGCAACGCACCTACGACGGCGGCGATTCCCAAGAATTCGATCACAGGCCCCGCGAGTGAATCGAGGAACACGACCTTCATGACTCGCTTGTAATAATCGCGAGTGGCCATAGAAAATTTTCGACGTTCGTATGGTTCCATCGTGAACGCCTTGACGACGCGAATTCCTTGGAAAGATTCTTGAAGCAGTTTATATATGTTCGACATCCGTTCGAGTAATCGGCGCGTGGCCCGCTTCATTGTGCGACCGATCTTGGTCAATATGAACAGTGCAACTGGGACTATGACAAGGAACATCAGCGTTAGTTGCCAACTGATCCAGCACGCAACGATTATACACCCGAGGGCCCGTAGGGGCTCGGCGATGACCTTTCCGAAGAGGGTCTTCATCCCGGCCCCGAGCATGTCGACGTCGCTCGTGAATCGGGCCATGAGTTCGTGAGTGCCCTTCTCGCCGAAGTGGCGCACGTCGAGATTGATGACCTTCCGATAGAACCGATTGCGCAAGTCGAACTGACTTAAACCAACGACATTGCCGACGAGATATTCTTGGCCAAACTCGAAGAAACCTTTGAACCCAACGCCGATGACGACCAGGCCCAGGACCCAAACGAGCGTCATGAATCGGTCCGTCGGGAGGAACGCGTCTATGTATTTTTTGGCCACTTGATAGCGGTATAATTCGCGTCGGTCGGCCTCCAACCGAGGCCCAATTCTTGCGAGTTCCCGAGAGGCCTTCCGGTACAAATCGGCCTTGGCTTTATCTTTCTCGGCCCAAGGCTCGTATTTCTGCGCCTCCTTCGTCCAGGCATTACTAAGCTCATTGTCTTTGTCGATACGCCCCTGGGTCTCGGAGATCTCGGCATCGATCCACTGTTGCAGATTTTTGTCGGAACTGATGATTTTCAGGACGGGGTAAATGGCCGTAAAATTGAGGCTCCAAAACATCGCGGCCATCAAAGCGCAGGAGACCGAGAGGACCAAACGATATCGGTATGGCCAGGCGAATTTCAGGGCTCGAATGAAGTTCTTCATGTAGACGGATTCCGCCCCGAGAGACGACCAGGTCTCCCGGCGTGTGCGAAGCAGAGGTACGGGCAGTTCTATTCCGAATCGCGGTTATAATTGATTGCGAAATACGGAACAAGGCGGTTTGGGCTTGCAGTTGGCTATGGATTTTTGGAATGGCCTTTCCGCCGCCCCGAAGAACAAGCTCAAGACGTCAAAGTCCCTGGAAGATTTCCCTTTTGAGGTCTCTCATGACAAATCCGAATAACGCCACACCGCCACACCTGCAGCTGCTGCGGATGATGTCGGGCTATACGATTTCGCAGATGATTTACGTCGCCGCAAAACTGGAACTGGCCGACCGTCTCGGCTCGGCTCCCAAAACCGCCGCCGAACTTGCTGCCGAAACGAACACGCATCCGCGTTCGCTCTACCGGTTACTGCGGGCCCTCGCGAGCGTCTGAATTTTTGCCGAGAACGATAACGAGCAGTTCTAACTGACTCGGTTGGCCTTGCACCTGCGAGGCGACGTTCCGACCTCTCAAAAGGCGGCGGCGGTCATGTTCGGGGAAGAACATTTCCTTGCGTATGCCGACATACTCCACAGCATCCAAACCGGGCAGACCGCGTTCGAGAAACGATTCGGGAAGCCGATTTTTGATTACCTTTCCGACCATCCGGAAGCGGCGGGGACGTTCGACGGAGCCATGACGAGCATCCACGGTCGAGAAACGAAGGCCATGATCCGGGCGTATGATTTTGGTACTTTCGGAACGCTCGTGTATCTCGGGGGATGCAACGGGACGACGCTTCTTGAGATTCTTCAACACCATCCGCAACTCAAGGGCGTTGTCTTCGACCGGCCTCACGTTGCCGAACGAACTCAACTGCGAATCGCCGAAGTGGGGTTGCAAGATCGTTGTGAAGCGGTCGGAGGGAGTTTCTTCGAGGAGGTCCCCGCAGGGGCTGACGCATACATACTCCGACACATCATCCACGACTGGGACGACGAGAAATCACTCGCCATCCTCAAGACCTGCCGGGAGGCGATGCGTCCCGACTCCAAGGTACTCGTCGTCGAAGGTGTGATCGCTCCCGGGAACGACCGTGACCACACGAAACTTCTGGACATCACAATGTTGGTGATTCCGGGGGGACAGGAACGGACCGAACAAGAATATCGACAACTTTACGACGCGGCGGGACTCGCCCTCACGCGAATCCTTCCCACGGATGCGGGAGTAAGTGTGATTGAAGGCGTGCGGAAAGGGGATTAAACTGATATTCCTGAACACCACACAGAAAAGTACCGGAGCAACACAATGCGCAGACCTCGTCGCTGGAATCGGCGTGACTTGCTGAAGTTTGGGATCGGCGGAATCACGACAGGGTTGATGGGCGAGTCGCTCATCGGCGGGGTGTCTGCCGCGTCCGGAAGACCTCGCAACGTCAAGTCGGTCATTTACATTTTTCTCTCTGGTGGGCTATCGCAGATCGATAGCTTCGACATGAAGCCGAATGGACCTTCGGCGTCGCGAGGCGAGTTCCGTCCGATGTCCACTCGCACACCCAGCGTCCAAATCTGTGAGCACTTGCCGATGCTCGCGCAACGAAGCCAGATGTGGTCCCTCGTTCGGTCGATGACTCATTCCTCGAATGAGCACTCCCAGGGTCATGCGATCATGTTGACCGGCAAGTCGCAACTGCCGCCAGGGTTCAGTCCCAATAAACCCAAGCCGACGGATTGGCCATCGATCGCGGCGATTGTCGGGCAAGCCGTTCCCGGGAGTCCTCTGGGGACTTCGCGAGCCAGTGTCCTGCCCTCGGCCGTCGTATTGCCGGAGAAACTAGTTCACCGAACCGGGCGTGTCATTCCCGGACAATTCGCGGGGCAAATGGGTGCGGCTCATGATCCGTGGTTCATCGAGGCTTCGCCATATCGCCCGAGAACTTACGGGGCGTATCCAGAATATGGATTCACGATGAAGCCGGAACGTCTCACGCAGGACGACTCGGCGTTCCGCGCTCCGAATTTGTCGCTTCCGCAGGGAATGGCTCGAACCCGATTGAATCAACGTTTGGGTTTATTGGAACAAGTCGAGCAACTGCCCGGCAACACTCCTCGCAACGACGCGACGAACCAGTTCCGCCGTAATCGCGAGTTGGCCGTTTCGCTTCTTTCGGATCGTCGCGTGCGTTGGGCGTTGGACGTCACGAATGCCGAGTTGCGGACGCAAGAGCGATATGGAAAAAATAGCTTCGGTTGGTCGTTATTGATGGCCCGCCGCATGATCGAATTGGGCGTGCGGTTTGTCCAGGTGAACCTGGGCAATAACGAAACCTGGGATCTGCACGGGAGCATCTTCCCCCGATTGAAAGACGCCTTGTTTCCGCCGACCGACCGTGCAGTCTCGGCGTTGCTCGACGACTTGCACCAGACGGGGATGCTCGACGAAACCCTCGTCGTTATGGCTGGAGAGTTTGGGAGAACGCCCCGGATATTCACTCTCCCGAGACACTACCAAAAACCGGGTCGCGATCATTGGGGAGCGGTCCAAACCGTGATGCTCGCCGGAGGCGGAATCCAGGGCAGTCGGGTGATTGGTTCGAGCGACCGCGAGGGTGGACGTCCTGCATCCCAACCGCAAACGCCTGAGAACCTTGCCGCCACGATCTACGAAACGCTGGGCCTTCCGCGAACCGCTATGTGGTACGACCCATTGAATCGGCCACACCATATTTTCAACGCAGATCCGATTGCGGGGCTGGCATAGAGCATTTTGCTGGAGAGTTGATCCCGGTTGAAGTCCTTTGGTGGCATGCCCCAATCCCTGCCAGAATTGCTCGACCCTTGAGGTTTTGAGGGTTTTGCGTACGGTCTTTGGCATGCCAAAGCCTCACCCGACGATGGTCTTTCGAACGAAGGTGCGAAAAAGCGTACACAAAAAGCGCAAAAATCAGAACGAGGTATTTTTGTGTTTTTTGTGTACGCTTTTTGACACTTCCGGGAGCATTTTCGAAAGGTCGTTTTTCCAGTGGGAGGTCGAAAACTCATACTCAAAACCCCCAGACATCGAGATTTGGTGGGTTTGGTGTACCGAATTTCCCATCGCCGACTCGAATTTGGGATTTCACCGCAAGCCATCGGTTGAGAACTTCTGAGAGTAGCTCGGGCTTGCAAACCGGGAAGCCCCGAATCCAACCGGACCAACTTAAACGGGATTCGCTCGAACGTGGTGTGGCGGCTAAATTTTGGAGCGAGCCGGATCATGTAACCTGAGTTTCGTTTAACGGCGTGATTTTTCACACTCTGGGAAAATTAGCAGATCTGGGATGTTAAATTTAAGGTATTTGGGAAGCATAGGTTGCCCAAGTGTTTGATCAGGACTGACTTGCCTACATTGTTAGGTTCTTCATTATCCCATACTTCCCAGATTAACATCTGTCGATTTTCGTAAAGTATTGATGTGAATGCATTTATGGAAATCCTTAAACGAAACTCAGGTTTGTAGTGTCGCCTTTCGCTCCGCGAAAGAACGCCTGTCTTGGTTTTTGAGTGCGTCCGCGAAGCTGCCGCTTTGGTAGTTTTTCTATCCTCGCTTGCACTTCGGGTTGGTAAGGTTTTCAAGGTGGGGTAAGGCCTGGAACTCCGGTTTTTTCCCAGCGGCGCGAAAGTCGTTCCTGTGCTTTTTGCGTCAAAATATCGTCACCGTAGGCTTGCTGACCCGGTAAAATCCGTGGTCAGCTGGGGTTTAAGGCAATGCAAAGGAAACAGGAAGGTTTCTTCGCTGAACAAAGCAGTGAACAAAAGGCTTTGAGGTTGAGAAACTCTCTCGGTTGGCTCTCGTGGGCCTCACAAGCCCCGAGAGGACAAAAGGAAGTCACTCGCAGAGCCCACGCCCCCGTTTTTTCCGGGTCAGCGACGAAAAGTTCAGAACTCCAAACACTCTCAAAAAGGATTGGACCCACCTTGAAAGCCTTGGCCGCTACGCTGTCGCTTTCGTATTTTTGTCTTTATTTTGGTTGTTCGCACTGCCAAACTTACACACTCCGAACACAAAATCCGGACAACAATAAATTTCGCTCGTCGTGTGTCGTTCGTGGAAGTTTTGGTAACGGCACACGGGGGACGCGAAATTTATTACTGGCCGTGTTTTCTGTTTGTTGTTTGTCCGTAGAACAGGCATCTTGCCTGTTTCGAGAAAAGACGAACAGCCAAGATGCCCGTTCTACGAAAAACCACAAACCGGACACTCATTTATTTCGCGTTCCGAGTGTGCCTACTACTATAACCTCTCCGCGCTCGCCTACCGATTGCCCGCAAAGATACCACGACGATTCCGCTTGAACGGATTCGTGAACAACGCGGGCAGCAACTTTCGTCGGCGTGGAAGGACCGTCGTCGTCGTGGGTCGATTGGTGGCGGGCGTCGTGGTAGTCTGCCCTCGGCGCTGGAAGACTCGACTCCATTCGTCGTTCAGATGACCCCGCACTCGCCCCAAGCTCTCCGTCAATTTGATCGTTTTCCTAGAACGCTTCACTCGGTTCAGATAGTCCGCCATGTGGAGGTTGCCCTTTGCGGTCCGCGAAAGTAGTAGGTACGTCCAACCCCACGACTCGGCATAGCTCAAGTAATCCAGATCTTGCATGTTCTTACGTTTTTCAAGTTGCTGGAGATTCGGCACCCACCCCCGGGCGAGTTGGGTCGTGAGTTCTTCGGCCATCTCCGGATTCCAACCAACCGCACCACCGGTCTCGTAATAGAGCGCCAATCCCTCATCCACCCAAATCGGAATTTCGCCAAAGTGTACATTTAACATTACGTGCGTGAATTCGTGTCGCAGCGTTCGCGGGAACGATTTGTCATGGACCAGGAAGACATATGGCGTATTGTTCCGCCAGAGAAAAATGCCCGACCGCTGCTCGTCTTCTTTCTTGTGGTAGGGGATGGCCTTCAAGACGGGCCCGACAGGTCCCCCGAGGTTCGCGCCTTCGACCTCAACGAATATACAGGGACCACCAAGTCCGATCCTTCCGATGGGTCCGACCCCTTCCTTGCTGCCGCAAGAGAGATCTCGCGCGCAGCGCATGAGCGCGAAGAGTCGCTTGGTCGTGGAGAGGCGGGAGAAGACCTCTCTCCAAATGCCCTCTCCGACGAAGACAAGAGTGAGGAGGATCTTCGCCTCGATGTCGTGCGTGCGCTTCGGGAAGGCACACCTGGAGGCGCCGGAGCATCTGGCCAAGAGGGATTGAACCCCCGTTGGATGAAGCCTGCCGCCATCATATTGATCCTGTTGGCATTCAGTGCGCTCAAGAACAACGACCGCGTCGCCTTGGTTCTGTT
>CAYYUU010000344.1:0-7449 GCA_964474955.1 uncultured Alcaligenaceae bacterium
GGTTTACTTCCGACCACAGACGAAATGCCTCTATTGAGGACGATCAACGCGCGCTTGTGACCTTCAACTCAGATGGGTCGGACGGGAGGATGAAGCTCTGTTTATGCATAGTGATTGGGAACATGACTATCTGCCGTATTATCTTCGGCCTAGTCAGGATTGAACGAAAGCCAAGTTTTGATGGGTGCTCCCGTGTGTGAATCAGAAGCGCACTTGGTCTTCCTTCGCTCCGGAGTTCTCTTGATCGTCAAGCGACCGGATGCAGATTGGCGGCAACTCCAGGAAGACTATCCAGAATACATGGCGTCACTTGGGCCTTGGACGATCGCAGAAATGGTGGAATTTTTTGAGTTGGATTATGGGCAAGATGATTGTGACTGGCCGTTTCGACGCCAAGCAATTATCGAATTTATGCCCTCGTCAGATCTGTTGGTCCTGGAGGGATAGGAACCCTTCTTCCCGATCGGAAATCGTTAAGAAATGACGAGTTCCTACTTCAGCTGAATCGAAGGAGGGACATCATTACTGATCACAGAATCGGACCCGAAACTCCGCGGCTCCTCCATCGTGCATTCACAGTGGAAGATGCTCAGGCACTGTTTCACCTAAACGGCAATCCGGCGGTCATGCGCTGGACCGGTGAACCACTCATTGAGTCGCTCGAGCAAGCACGTGAAGCTATCGTAACCTATACGGATTTCGAAACCGTCGGGTACGGACGCTGGGCTTGTGTACTCAAAGGTACGCAACAAATCATTGGTTTTTGCGGCTTGAAATATTTGCCCGAACTGAACGCCGTTGACGTCGGCTATCGATTTTTGCCGGACTTCTGGGACCAAGGATTCGCAACAGAAGCCTGCGCTGCGAGCTTGCAGTTTGGATTTGAAGTATTGAATCTTCGCGAAATTATTGGCCTCGTCTTACCCGAAAACAAAGCCTCCGTTCGAGTTCTTGAGAAAGTTGGAATGCGTCAAGCGGGTGAACTGCGATATGATGGGTATAGTGTTTTGCGATATTCCATTCAACATAATCGATCTGCGAAATAAATCCGATGCTTGAAGTCAAAGACACCGAATTGATGATTTCCTTTCCAGAGGTCAACGACAACGCAGTGTTACGAATACATTTTCGCTCTCCGGAGTCACCTGAAGACCAAGTTTCCATTCTGCAACACGAGTCCGAAAATCGTTTGATGCTCGACACCGTTGGGCCTGTCGTGATGCACCTCCGGCCTAGTTTCAACGAAACCGGTCCTGGTAGCCGATATCCATTTGTGATCCTCCTTTCATTTGATGGTCGGAATGTGCTGACTGACAAACGATCCACAACTTTGATCCGAAACCCTCAAAACTACTTCTCGACACCACCGCAGGGTGGAATCGACGGATATTTTCGCGATGGCAAAGTCCATCCATTTCGCGCTGGCGCAGAGCCCTTTCTTAATGACGTTTCCCTTGAAATCAAAGTATTCCCAATGAAGAACGAAACGTGGACACACTTTATGTACCAGAGAACATTGCTTGGATGGGGCCACCCTGTAATCACTGGTTTGACTCTCAAACATGGTGGTGAACGCCAATGTGAACCTGTTTATGAGGATCTATGTTGTATTGGGGATTGGGACCAAAGTAAGCAGGAACAAGTAACAATCTGGCTCAAGGGACAAAGTGAATAAATCTCGAAGCCTGCTGGCGAATGAAGTTCAGCTTTGACAACATACAATCTTCTCAGACGGCTCCACTCCAAGGTCAATCAGGTCAGAGGAGACAACTCATGGTCTTCGCAACACTGACCATTACCGACCGGACATAATCCTTCCGAACATTTCTCGTCCGGAAGCCAAGCTTTCTTATTCGTGAAGCGCCCACAAACTCGACATCGGAAACCCGTGTGGTGTTCGGACCGCGAACATACTGGAGTTGGGCAGTGTGAGCTGAACCCAAAGCGAGATTATTGTAAGATAGGTGTTGGTATCGATCCCATCTCCGGTGATATGCTTGAGGTGTGTGCGAACTCCGGGACAACTCAATCGTCTAACAACAAGTCGTTTTTCTTGAAAGATCCTGAACAATGACAATCTCGTTCGATCTCAAGCCGACAGCCCGATTGTCGGGTATTCACATGGTTGGGACTGTGGCCCGTCGGTTTCTCATCAGTTATCCCGTCGATCCCGATTGCTTGACCAACTGCCTACCGCCCGGAGGAGAGATTTCGACGCACGACAGCATGGCGTGGGTGTCGGCGTGTTTTGTTCGGATGGACGACATGCGTCCCAACTTTGCCCCGCGATTTCTTGGAATGGGCTATAATTATTTAATCCATCGAACGCGGCCTCGGCTCCCATTTCCAGACGGGAAACTCCGAGAGGCTGTCCTTGTTCTGGAACCGAACATCAATAGGCGGCTCTTGAGCACCTTCGGCTCCATGTTGACGGGCGTCGAATTTCAGACACGTCAAATCGACTTCACCGAAGACGACAACGTTTGGCGGATCCGGATGTTGTCGCGAGGCGAGCTGCTTTACGACGCTGAAATCTCGAAGGCGAGTTGCTCCGACACAATCACGAGCAGTTCTCGTTTTGCCACACCACGCGAAGCCGACGACTTTCTTCTTGGCGTGTCGTTTGGCGGGCAATGGAGTCAAGGCCGTCAATACCTCAAGCTCCTTCCCGAGACACATGAGCCCTGGGAAACAATGGCCTGTCAATGCATAACTCATGAGAATCAGTTTCTCGAATCACTTGGGGTCGAATCCACGGAGTCCGATCATGCCATCACGATGACGCATATTCCTCATTACTTTGGGATCACTCCTATCAAGACCGATTTGACACACCCACAACTCGTAAAGCTCAGGACTGGGGAGTGAGAGAAAAGTGAGCGGCGAGATTGCCTTCGTGATCATTTGAGTCAGGGAAGTGAGATCGATGAAAACTGAGAAGTTCTGCTCGGAGGTCAAAGAAACAAATGCACCTACTACCCGAACCAGAAGAAGCCATTTGCAAAGTTATCCTCCATTGGTCGAATATCGCGCAGCTCGCCGATTTCGCAGAAGCACAACACGGATTCGGCGACACGAATGGTGGGTTCGGAGCAACCTATCCAGGTGACCTCGATCCTTATCACCGGGAAGTAGATGGAATGTTGATTCCGGAAGGATTTGTAGAAATCTGTGGTTTTTGGGGGTCACCAGAAGGGTATGAGATTTTGGTTCCGGAATCCTATTACCAAAAAATCCTCTCCGAGTTATTATCCGAGACAGGGCATCGAGAAGCCGCTGAGCGGGTCAGGCAACTTTACAGAAAATGAATGGGACGATGATCAACAGCATCCATCTTCTCGGAGAACGTAACGCTCAAGGGTTGAAAAGAGCGTTGCCACATGCGAACATCCAATCCGACGAGGATGCTGCGTGTGCCAATGTCGAATCTGGAGAATTCGTGTTGAGAATCAGTTACGTCGGGAGGCTTACATTGCCTCCGCTCGAGAATCTCGAAGCACTCATTGACCTAGTTGTCCAGTTCGACTCGGAAGTCCCTGACAGTTCGTGGTATCAAGACTCCATCCAGCATTCTGGCATTGAATACCGGTTGATTTCGGTCAGCGTGTCGGACACATCTGTAGAACTTGTGTATTTTTCGAACACGCGATTTAAGATTCACTTTAATGCAATCTTCCCATTATCGGATAGTCAACGTCGACGGTGTGGTCTCTGTTGATGCCTTGCTTTCGATATCACTCATGGCACAAACTCACCGATGAAGAAACTACTCGCAGAATGTTTTGGCACGTTTTGCCTTGTGTTCGCGGGGACCGGAGCCATCATCGTCAATACGGCGTCGAACGGAGCAATCACTCATGTCGGGATTGCTCTCACGTTCGGGCTTGTTGTGTTGGCCATGATCTATGCCGTGGGAGACATCTCCGGCGCACATCTCAATCCTGCCGTCACCATAGGGTTTTTCGCAGCCCGCCGATTGGACGGATCGCAAGTCCTTCCATATGTCATGAGTCAACTCGTAGGAGCCTTCCTCGCCAGTGGCCTCTTGAGAACAATGTTTCCAGCGGACCCGAATCTCGGAGCAACGTTGCCTGTTGGGGCCGCTTGGCGTTCGTTCGTGTTTGAGGTGATTCTGACAGCCATCTTGATGGTCGTCATTCTGCGAGTCTCGACGGGCGCTCGCGAACGAGGCATCACGGCGGGAATCGTTGTTGGCTCAGTGATTGCTTTGGAAGCGCTGTTCGCGGGACCAATATGTGGCGCATCGATGAATCCCGCTCGCTCCGTTGCTCCAGCCGTTGTATCGCTTAACGTGACTCACCTGTGGATCTATATTGCTGCTCCCATATGTGGTTCGTTGTTAGGAGTTATGTTGGGGAGATATCTACAAGACGATAACACTGAATCGCCGAAATTGTGAGAATCTCCTTTTGCGGAGCGAAAGGACGCATTTGAATTCACCTCGGAAAAATGTGACAGTTGGAACGACGGCTCCATTTCGTCTTCTTGACCGGACCCCTTGCTTTGGGCGTCAAGTTCCAGAGAAAACCGATGACAAAACCTACGAACCAGACACCTTGGGCATCGACCTTTCGCCGCATCCGTGCGATGTATCGACCAGAGTGGAAATATCCGCCAAGACCCACCGCCGCTGAACTGGACGCTGCCGAGGAAGAACTCGGGTGTCCGCTGCCTCTAAGCTATCGCGCGTTTGCCGAGGAATTCGGACTCGGCGGAGACTTCCTGAACTTGCCAAAGATCTTGCCGCTCAACCGTCCAAGTTGGGCAAACGAATCGGATTGGTTTCGCTCGGTTCTTGATGCGACACGATTTTATCGGACAAATGAATGGCGGGAACGGGAAGCCGGACCATCGCAGACGTTCTTCAAAAGGGTTGTTCTGTTCGCGATCGATGGTGGTTATCACCACTGGGTATTTGATCCGTTACAACCTACCAACTTCAAACTCCGAGAGTATCGCATCCTCGACGTGGACCGAACAAAACAAGCAACTGTCATCGCTGACTCCTTTGCAGACTGGTTACAGTGGGTCGGCGAAAACTATCGATTCAATGACGAGGACGAAGAAGCGTCGATTCCCAAGAACCCTGAATTCCAACCTATATTCAAACCAGATTCGCACGATCCGGAATCCATGACTTATTGGCGAGATAGTTCCTCCTTCAAGAGAAAAAAGAAACCTAAACCACAGAACGTCAAACAGTGGCTCGCGTGGAACAAAGGCACAGTTCGGAACTTGGCTCAGGCGATTCGCGAAGAGAACCGAAACGCTTTGTTTTCAATTCTTGCGGACGCCCTCGAAGAGGCTGGCTGCAACCATCAAGACTTGCTGAATTCATGTCGAAATGGTGATCCTGATATTGATGGTGTATGGGTGTTACAAGTGTTGTTGGGCAAACCTCCGAAAAAGTAGGGGCTGGTTGAAAGTAGCAGGCACACTCCGTGTGCTGTTCGCTTTTTTTCGATTACGGCATACGGGGAACGTGAAATTTATTGCGGTCCGGATTTGATTTTGGAGTGTGGGAGCGTGACGGCGACGCAAACAAAAACAAAACAAAAACAAAATACGAAAGCGTCAGCTACGCTGCCGCACTCCGTAACAACCGGACAACAATAAATTTCCCGTTCCGAGTGTGCCTACTACTTCTGGTTACGGCACACCGAATGTGCCTGCTACTTCCAACCTCCTCTTCCAAGAGAAACATCATGAACATCGATATTCGGGTTGGAAATATATTCGACGTTCCTGCCGACATATTAATCTCGACAGCGAACCCTTGGTTCCAAATGACTGGTGGTGTGAATTTGGGCATCATGGTTCGACCGCAGGGTGAACTTGTATTCGAAGAACTCCAACGTCACTTGCAAAGCCTGGGAACATCCTACGTCGATCCCGGAACCGTTGTTTGCACTGGTCCTGGATCATTGCCGGTGAAGCAAATCCTCCATGCCGTTTCTATTGACCGCTCGTATGATTCCTCTGTGGATATTGTCAGCGAAACAATCATCAAGTCACTCGAACACGCGCGGCAGCTCGATGCCCGAACAATCACCCTCCCCGCATTGGCAACGGGTTTTGGGCCTTTGACGATGGAAGATTTTGCCGCCGCTCTTCAGACAGCCACGGATCATGATTGGAGTCCTTTGGAAACTCTTATCGTCGTTTTGAAAGAGGAAATAGATGCCGAGATCGTCTGCCAGAAGTTACAAGAACCTCCGCCTGAGCAATCGTAACCATTTCGTCGGCTAACATCGTTGAACCGCATCAGTGGGAGAATTCAACATGCGGATGAAGGGCCTCCAACGTACAATTGGCGTGTTGATCTTCGTTATGGTTGTTGTTGGATTGAGTGTTTCAGTTCGGCGCGAACATTATATATGTGAGAGATATGCTGCCACGAAAGAGGTCGTTTCTTGGCGAACGTTGGTCTTCGTTCCACTGACCTCTCGCGAAGAGAATCTGCTCAAAAAAGGTAACGGGCAAGAGCACGACCATACCTGGCGTCGAATGTCCTACAAAGCACATTATTTCTTCGGCCTTTGGTTTCATGGTGTGCCAGATCCATTCTCAAACTCTGCGTCGCAATGACAGCAGGATGAGTCCACAAAAACTATCAACTTGGGATGAATAACATTGCCAAACGATCCAAGGAATATGTGTATTCGATAGGATTATTGCTGTTCAAATAGAAGAACGACATTGGTGAGACCAAGAACTTGGCGGCGAAATATCCTAAGCGAGTTGCACAGATGCGGGCTCTTTATGAAAGGTGGCAAAGCCAAATGGCGAAGCCGAAACGAACGAGACGCAAGAAAAAGAAAGCAAGTGAATAGATTATTGCTCGGTCCGCTTTGTTTCCACAATCCTACAAGTACTGGTTTGTTGTTTCCTCGGGCCCAAAGGGATACTCATGGCACCGAAAAAGATTAGGACGAATTGTGAACGTGATCCGGATCGTTTATCAGTTTTTCAAGACTGCTTCGAAACCTATGGAATGGAAGAGAGGAACCCTGGAAGCGAGTGGCCCTGGAATGTTTTGGCCAGGTCCGCGGTCAGTTGGACATGCGGATTGATTAGTTTGCCAGACGTCCAAGTGAATCACGAGCATGAACCAGAAGAGTTCGCCCTCTGCACACGTCTTGCCGAAGAAGTATCGACCATTATGGCAGATGCGGAAGTTGGAATGGGATCTGAGTCAAGTGATCCGTTTCGACCGTATTATCGTGTTGCCTGTCTTGGTGACCCGGTGCCAGCTGTAGTCACGGAATCTTTGGTGCGGCGAGCATTTGGCGGAACCATCTATCCGCCAACCAAGATCTGGATCGAACCGTTGGAGGAACAAGGAGAATGGTGGGGCCAAGTTGTGCAGGACCTGGAAGGTATCGAAGAAGGTTTGGAGCCTTGGCGTGAAATGATTCGGTGGTTTCA
>CAYYUU010000345.1:0-7448 GCA_964474955.1 uncultured Alcaligenaceae bacterium
AAAAAAAGGGCGTATTCTCCGGGATTTATGGCCCGAAAATCTGCGAACGTTCAGGAAAGTAGTGAGCACACGCTGTCGCCGTTCTTCCGCGCGTAGCGAGTCTTTGCCTGCTTCCATTACTTTTGCAATCGTTGGCTCGAGTGCGTGTATCGTGCTGTCCCATGGGTTCTTCGAACGATCAAAGGTGTTGCTCTTACATCAACTTCACGAGCATAGCGATCTGTGAATCGAACTGGTCGACGAGAATTTGGATCAACTTTGTTCGGGCCGGACAACGCATGCGTGGCCGTTTGGTCTGTTGGGTCTGGCCAGACTCGTCAGAAGAAGTTACTTTGACAAATAGGGGGACAGATTGGTTCATCGGAGCGTTCCTTGCGATAACAAGTGGTGTTTCTAACCTCAGATTCGCTCTGGGAATCAACATGTGGCCCTTTTGTTTTGGCATAAATCCTCCTGGAAAATAACAAATCATAAACTCTCCTTGTGCTTACTACGAAAAATCAAGACAACTATGACCGAACAACGTGCCAACGACCTTCCCGGCCCATTCTCGATTCCCGCAGCCTGGCGCGGTGACGAACTCTTTTCCCGCGACGATTGGTTCTACCAACTCTCGACTTCCGATGTCTCTGAACTGGAAAAAGCACTCTCCCACAGCGAATCGAAAATTGTCCCGGTGGAGGACATCACCAAAGAGGACTTTCCACTTCCCTCACTCGGAACACGGTTGGCCCGACTCCAGCACGATTTGGAGAACGGTTCGGGTGGCTGCATGATGCGGGGCCTCCCGGTCGATCGTTACTCCGAAGAACAGGTACGCCATATCTTTTGGGGGATTGCTTCGCACGTTGGCACTCCCATCTCGCAAAGCGCCAAGGGCGAACGCATCTTCAATGTTCGGGACGAAGGGTACGTCGTCGGACAGGCGCAAGCCCGTGGACCGAACACGAAAAAACGTTTGAGCTTCCACACCGACCGTTGCGACGTCATCGCCTTTTTGTGCGTGAAGCAAGCTCGTTCGGGTGGCGAAAATCAACTCGTCAGTTCGGTCTCCGTCTTCAACGAAATGCGAAATCGACGTCCGGACCTGGCGCGAGTGCTCATGCAGCCATTTTATTACAAGCGGCATAACGTGGACCAAGGGAACGAAAAGCCGTGGATTCAGCAGCCCATTTTTTCGTACTTCAAGGGACACTTTGCCGCGAGCTATTTGCGGGTGCTGATCGATCGAGCCTACGAAATGCCTGAACTGCCCGGCATGACCACCGAACAGAGTGAGGCACTCGACGTTCTCGAAGAACTCTCCTCTGATCCTTCGTTGCACGTCACGTTTCGCCAAGACCCCGGCGACATGTTGTTCTTGAATAACTGGGTGACGTTCCATCGTCGCGAGGCTTTCGAAGACCACGACGAGCCAGCTTTGCGTCGGCACCTGCTGCGAATTTGGTTGGCGGTCCCCAACAGCCGACCACTTGCTCCGGAATTCGCGGCAAACTTCGGGTCGACGGAAGCGGGGGCCATTCGAGGTGGGATGAAGCCTTCTGCTTCCACCAACGGGTAATGGGGCACTTACGAAACAAGCAATCCTGCAAGGGTCGTGTCGAATAGGCGATTCCGACGACTTCACACAAACCAAAACTTTAGAATCAACACGCCGCCCCCCTGCGATTTCGCTGTCCGTCTTGGTAGAATAGCCATCATATATCATCCAGAGAAACTGACTCCGAGGCTCGCCTGATATGTGCTTTGTCGAATTAGCAGTGCTCGTCGGTGGCATTGTCATGGTCTCGAAAGGGAAGATCGAGTGGAGCCGCAGGGAAGTCTCCGAAGGGCTGGCCGTGCGGTTCGCCGGTCTCGTGTTGATACTCGCCCTCGTGATTGCCCTGGGAATCGCCTTCCTGTTGGGCTTGCAACACGGATTGGCTGGCAAAGCCCCCAACGACTCCTCGCTCCAAGTGACCGTTGTGCTGACTGAGTTGGGAGTATACGCGGTCGCTGGTGTAATTGCCCTGGTTTTGGTCCTCTCGGTCAAGAAGCCCGTCGAACCGCGGAGTCGGCGAAGGCGACGAGATTACGACTACGACGACTACGACCGCTACGATGCTTACTCGGACCGACGAGACTATGATCGGGATTATCGGGACGATTACGACAGGCGAGATCCGTACGACGATGATTACCGAAGACGAAGCGACCCGTATGATCGCGAAGACGATTACTCGGACCGACGTGAAGATCGGGAATACGGACGGTCCTCGTCTGGGAGCGGAGCGGCTGCCGTGCCAGCAAGGGGCGGATATGGTTCGACCGATGACGACGTCGTCGACGCCGAAATTCTTGATCCTCACGGCTTCCGAGAACAGCCCGGTTACGGGGGGTCCACACCGACTCGTTACGACGCCCCAGAGCCCGCGTATGGGGAACGAAGGGATCACGATTCCGGATGGGGTGACGAAGATGATGAGCCCAAGACCCGTCGTCAACGCCGGAGAGAAGCAAGAGGAAGGAAGAAAGGCGGTTCCATGGCTGGGGTCTGGATCGCCCTGTCGATCATTGCGGCTGTCTTGCTGGTTGTGGCGGGCATTGTCCTGATGGTCTACTTCTCGCAGTCAGACAATAGAAAGAAACAAAGTGCAAAGACAAGGGCGAGGATCGCAGCCGCGGATCCAAAGGCCGGGATTCGGCCCGAATTCGAAACTCCCAGGGCACCTGGTTTTGTTCCTCCCCCGGATCCAATTCTCAAAAAGGCGAAAGAAAAAGCCATCTACCTCAGCGACCTTCAAGAGTTTGCCTACATCCCGGGGCCAGTTGGTTGGACGTTCGGGAAGAACGGAAACCTTGGTGCTTTTGGGAGAAAGATCCTCATCGACGGAAAGGTCCCGCCCAAGGGCTTGAGCACCCACCCTCCGGACACGAAATTCACTCGGGTTTGCTATTCTCTGGGCAAGCTCGCAACGACGTTCGAAGGAACTGTGGCATTCAGTAAGGATGAACCGGAGTCGCCACCGAACCCCACTCGCTTTGTGATTCTCGCCGACAACAAGTTCCATTGGCGGTCGAAGTCCATGCGAACGTTTCAGGACCGAGACAAATTCACCGTGGACGTGACAGGAGTCGAAGTTCTTGAGCTTCGCGTTTACGTGGAGAATCGCAACAACTTCGGGTCCCACGCCGTTTGGGTCGATCCGTATGTGAAGGTGCCGTGAGCGAACGCTCTTCCTTCGACAAGGTCAAATCTGCAGGCAGCGACAAGATGCTACTCGGACATGGGATTCCAAGTGATTGCCCACGGAGATGGAAATGAATCAGAAAGTCGCACTGATCACCGGTTCCGCCACGGGTATCGGAAAGGCGTGTGCTCTTCGCTTCGCGAGGGAAGGTTACGGGGTGGTTGTGAACTATTCGCGTTCGCAGGCCGAGGCCGAAGAAACCCTCGCCGAAGTGAAAAATTTCGGGGTTCCTGGAATTCTCTGTCAAGCGAACGTGGCCGACGAAAATGCCGTGTCGGAAATGGTTCGTCGAACGCAAGAGGAGCTAGGCGGGTTAGACGTCGTCGTCAACAATGCTGGCACGACGCGGTTCATCGACCACAAGGATCTCGATTCACTCACGGCGGCAGTGTGGGACGAGATTTTCGCCGTGAACGTGAAGGGTAGCTACTTTTGTTGCAAGGCCGCGATGCCCCTGATGAAAGAACGCAACGGGAACATCGTCAACGTTACGTCGGTGGCCGGAGTCGCGGGGCACGGCAGTTCGATTGCCTACGCCGCAAGCAAGGCCGCCATCAATTGTATGACGAAGTCGCTTGCGAGGGCATTTGGCCCGGAAGTTCGCGTCAATGCCGTTGCGCCCGGTCCAGTCCAAACTCGCTGGTTGGCCGACCACCAATCCCACGTCGAAGCGTCGGTGAAGATCACTCCGATGAGCCGTGCCTCGGAGCCCGAAGACATCGCCGACGTGGTGTTCTTCCTCGCCAACGGCACGAACATGATGACCGGGCAAATCTTAGTAGTCGATGGAGGACGGACGATGTAGAGCGGTTGGCTGTGCGGTATCAACAACGCACGCCAGTTCGATATGGATTGATTTTACTTGCGGTGGCGAATCTTGGCACGCATTCGTCGCTTCTTGCGACCCACTTTTCGGCGGCCTTTTCCAGTTCGCTTCGTTCCCATCTGCGGATTCCTTTGCTTTGAAATTCGATTCGTGAATGATCATCGGGCGAATATATCATTATAAGAAGTTGGCGGTTTGAGGCAAGTAGGGGGAACGCAACTCTCCGATCGTCCCCAACCAGTTGACGATTCCCTTTCTGTTACGAATACCCAAACCAGGCGAGTTCCGGTTCCAGAATGTGGTTCAACCGAGTAATCGTCCCGGCCTGCAGCTTCCGACGGTGATCTCCCGGCGTAACTTGTCGCAAGTGGCTCTTTGGTTCTTCGTTGTCGGGGCGAGAGTTGCAAGCCTCGACAACAAGTTCTTCTCTCAGTTTGGGGCTCACGTCCAGTCCACAGTGGATCAACAACTTGGCCAACCAGGATTCGAAGTCCGCAATCATCTCTTCGTACTTCGTCCAATGGACGTTCGGGGTCAGCGGCAACAAACGCCGATAGCGTTCATAAGTTCGCTGGACTTGTTCCACTTCCATCAACACATATCGATCGATCCCCATTTTCCGGGCTTGATTTCTTTCGTTCCAAAAGGCCCACCGCTTCGTCGGCACGAGCGGGACGGGGTGGCTATATGCCACCGAGTAGAACCGCGAAGTGAGCACGTCTCTGGGGTCGCGAACCATCAAGACTATGCGATAGGTCGCGAGGTCGGGAATGCCCTCGACCATGCCGCCGAACGCAGTATAGAGGTATCCGCGAGGCCGGAAAATGTGTTGGTATTGGGCCATCTCGGAGACGCCGAGCGTGTGGAGATACGGGAAGTCGCTGTGGAAGGCATATCCATCCATCCGGGCGACGGCCATTCCATTTTCTTCGGCACAACGTCGCAAGATTTTCTTCACGTACTGGGATGCGGATTTGTTGACCGAGAAATGGAGGATGCTGGGGTGTGTGCACTCGCAAAAATGAGTGCCGCCGACGAGCCCGCGTTCGACGTGAAAGCGCTGAAGAATCTTTCGACGTTGGGCGTACGTGCTTAGTCCCAGTAAGGCCAAGTAGGCCCTTCGCAACCAACTTCGCATCCGTGCTTTCATCGGTGGCTCCGTTTTCGAGAGTCGAGAAAGTTGTTTTTCGCTCCGCGAAAAGGTCTTTGCCTTTTCTGACTTTTCGCGGAGCGAGAAGCAACGATCGTTCGTCAGCAGGTGGGTAGATTACATCGGTTGAGGTAATTTTTCCAGAGCGTTCAACTCTTCGAAAATGGCGATACCTGTACATCTCCTCGGTATTTCGCAAACTCGCTTGGCTGTAGAATAGCATCAGGACACACATCCAAAAGCTTACACGGAGGTTTTTTCGCAGTTCCGCAGACCGAGGTATCGCATGATCATTTTGCATGGGGGAGTTGTCGAGAGACGATTCGTGCTTTGGGGCGAATCGCCTCCGGATGAATCGGTCGTCGATTCTCTCAAGGGCGTGACGAAGTATCCCAAGCCATTCCTCTTTGATCCAGGCGAGGAAACGTTGGTGACGTCGCTCTCGGAAGTGCTGCCGGAGTTGCAGTGGCAAAACGGGTCCGGAAAAGGACCTAGAAACGAACCACCGTTCGAAACATTTCTTTGGCTGCCGACGTTGCGAGGGAAACCTGTCGCGTCGAGTCCGATCATCGCCGAGCCCATCGGTTCCAACGCCAAGACCAGCCTCAAACCGTACATTGCCACGACCAAAGTACTGACGCCGGAACAAGCCACGATACTTCTCCAGGCGTGTTTGGATCGCGACACCCTGGCTCCCGGATTGATCGTCGGAGTGACGTTGAAATACTGGAGCAATGTGCTTCGGTTTGCGGCCTCTCTCGTGGCTCGGGAACAATTCTTGCCGAGCGTGGGGTTTCGTGAGGACAATTGGGAGAGCCACTGGCAACCGGCCATTGCCGGCGAAGACGTGCAACGTCTGAATCATCTCGCGAAGGCCATGCCTGCTCCGTGTCGAGCCGTCGGGCAATCATCCGAAAATCCGCCTGATGTCGCGGCTTCTGCCATTCTTGGGAGCTTCCTTGAACAAACGATCGACGCCATCGTTCGCCATGCCGTGTTGGCCGAGGAACCATCCGGGGCGGGCAAGGGAAAGAAGTCGTCGCCAAAATTCGATAGCGTCCACGACGAATGGATTCACGCATTGCGTGTGGACGATTCACGAATCGCGGGCAACGAATCTCTGCAACTCGCCAACCAGGTTCGCGAATGGCAACGGCCCGTTTCGCGGTTGGTGTCGTCGCCGTTTCGTCTTTGTTTTCGGTTGGAAGAGCCTGCCGCCGAGGAAACCGAGAACGGGCAGTTGCACGCCGACCCGAAAGATCAATGGTCCGTCCATTATTTTCTGCAAGCGCAGGACGATTTGAGTCTGTTGGTCCCGGCGGCCGATGCCTGGAATCCCAAAGGACAAACGGCAAAACTCCTCCAACGCAACGATTTTCGTCCTCGCGAATATTTGTTGGCGACGTTGGGCGAGGCTGCGTCACTGAGTGAAGACATCGAAAAGAGTTTGAAGGCGTCGGCCCCTAGCGGTTTCGAGACGGATACGGCAGGAGCCCATCAATTTCTCATCACGACGGCGCGGGCGTTGGAACAGGCTGGATTTGGAGTCTTGCTTCCGGCTTGGTGGACGCGCAAGGGGACGAAGCAGCGTCTCAAGGTTGGTGCGAAGGTCAAGCGAGCGAAGGCCGAGAGTAGCGGCGTCTTGTCGCTCGAAGAACTCGTCAAGTTCGAATGGCGAGTGGCCCTTGGCGAGGAGAAGATGTCGTTGGCCGAGTTGGAAGCGCTCGCCAAGCTCAAGGTCCCGCTCGTGCAAGTTCGCGGCAAGTGGGTCGAGGTCAGCCCCGAAGAACTCGAACGAGCCATTGCGTTCCTCAAAGAAAAAAATGCCGAGTTTACGGTGGGTGAGTTGCTGCGGATGGAACTCGGCGCCGAGAAGGCTCCCGGCGGAATCGAGTTCGATCGCGCCGAAGCCACGGGCAAGATGAAGGAGTTTCTCGAACAACTCCAGGGACGCCAATCGTATGACGAGTTGCCGACCCCGAAGGCTTTTGAAGGGACCTTGCGACCGTATCAACAACGCGGGTTCTCGTGGCTCGCGTTCCTGAGGCAATGGGGACTCGGTGCGTGTCTGGCCGACGACATGGGTCTCGGAAAGACGATCCAAACTCTTGCACTATTGCAAAACGAATGGAGCGGAAATGGCAAGAAGAAGTCTTCCAAGAATCGCCCGAAGCCGACTCTCTTGATTTGTCCGACGTCCGTCATCGGCAACTGGAAGCGCGATGCCGAGCGTTTCACGCCG